>JAZRGF010000374.1:0-11014 GCA_045644005.1 Bacteroidaceae bacterium
CCACTCAAGTTTTCCGATTTGACCTTTAACCGCACTTCGTGCGCTTGAACCTCGGCTTTGAGGCGACTTTGTCGCACTCCTTTGGGGAGCTAAAGCTCCCGTTGTCGCAAACAACGCTCGTCCGCGTTGTCGCTGTAAAAGTACAAACCTGTTTGGCTTTTGCTCGCTCACACGCAACTTTCAGATTTAACCGCACTTCGTACGCTTGAAGTTGCTTATGCTCGCTGTAAAAGCTCAAACCAGTTTGGCTTTTGCTCGCTCACACGCAACTTTCACCTTTCCCCTTTCAGCTTTCACATTTCACCTTTAACCGCACTTCGTGCGCTTGAAGTTGCTTATGCTCGCTGTAAAAGCTCAAACCAGTTTGGCTTTTGCTCGCTCACACGCAACTTTCCGCTCGTTTAGTGTGTCTCACCACCCTCTACCTTATAGCCGCTTGGGTAGATGAGCATGATAGGTGTGTCCTGATAGTCGCGCTGCAACTGCACGAAGATATGGTCGAGCGACGGACGGAAAGAAATTGAGCCCTTGCGTGCGCTTACGATGATTAGCAAATGGTCCTTGTGGATGACCTGCGCAAGACGTTTGAGGTCATTTCCACCATCGGTTTCAAAGAACGATGCATCAATTGGTGCATGCTTCTTTAGTTCAAGTTTAATCCTTGCCATTGTATCGGGATGCCCATGATACATAATCCTGCATCCCAAGCCGCTTGCCATGCGTGCAGTCTCCTCAACCCAATAGGTGAAGCCGGCCTCAAACTCGGCTTTCGCAGGGAATGTTATATGAATCATGCGCACAGTGTTGAGTGGAATGTTCATACGCGCCATGACAACCTGGCAATCCAAGGAATTCAACACCTCGGGCAACACATTACCCAAGAAACTGTCATTGGCGGTTTCCTTCTTGTGGAAACCAAGGATGAGCTCGCGATAGTCGTTTTCCTTCACCTCGTGTACAATACCATGGGCAAGGTTGGTTGTAAGACGCACCTTGGTAAGCAACGGTACATTTACCGATGCTGCAATGTTGGCAGCGTGGTCAAGCACCTTGATACCCTGTTGTTGCCGTTGATTATCCTCGTCGAGCACAACCGTGATGGCCGAGAGAGGAATTTGGCTATTCTCCTTACGCACAAGCAATGCCAAGTCCATAAGACGGTCAACCATATCCGGGTTGGCAAGTGCCAAAAGAGTTTTCTTTGAAGAGACACCAACAGGTGCATTGAGCGCCTTACCCGAGAGAATGAGCCCACGCGATGCCCTGTCGGCAACAATGGAACTTACAATACAGGTTACAAGAATAAGCAAGATGGTACCATTGAGCACATCATCGTTCAACAGACCAATCTTATTACCCACAATTGCAGCGGCCAATGTAGCAGCAGCCTGCGATGTGCTCAAACCGAACATCAGGTTTCTCTCACCCGACGACATTCGGTACACCTTTGACACCAGGAACGATGCTATCCACTTGCCTGTGAGTGCCGTACCCACCATGACAGCGGCCACAATGAGCGAGCCGCCGCCCTTGAAGAGCACGCTGACATCTATCATCATACCCACGCCAATGAGGAAGAAGGGGATGAAGATTGCGTTACCAACGAAGTCGATGCGTCGCATGAGGGGCGACGAGTGGGGAATGAGCCTGTTGAGCACCAGTCCGGTGATGAAGGCTCCAAGAATACCCTCCATGCCGGCAAGCTTCATGAGGCCGGCACCAAGGAACAGCAGCATCATAACAAAGATGTATTGTATAACACTGTCGTTGTAGTTGCGGAAGAAGTAGCGCGCGATGCGTGGAAACAGGATGATGATTATTGCACCCACTGCAATGAGTTTCACGAACATGAGCAGTACGAACCACACGTTGGCCTCGCCGCGGGAAATTCCAACAATGATTGCCAGCACAAAGAGCGTGAGCGTGTCGGTAATGACCGTTCCGCCAACCACAAAATTCACGCAGCGCAGACGGGAGAGACCATAACGCGCCACAATGGGATAGGAGATGAGCGTGTACGATGCATACATGCTGGCCAGCAGTAACGACGTCATGAAATTGTCGTACTTGAGTATGTAGGTGTTGGCCAAAAGACCGAGCGCAATGGGTATTGCAAAGACCGCAAGTCCCATGAATAGCGCTCCACCCTTTGCCTGTTTCATCTCCTGCATGTTGATTTCAAGGCTGGCAAGGAACATTATATAGAAAAGGCCCACCTCACCAAACAGTTCAAAGCTGTCATCATGGTCAAGGATATTCAATCCGTTGGGGCCAATGAGCAGACCGGCCAGAATCATTCCAATGATGTGCGGCATGCGCAGCCTGTTGAACAGCAACGGCGCAAAAAGCACAATAGACAGCACACCCAGATATATCCAAGTCGGTTCGGTAACAGGAAACAACGAGCTGAAAATCATAACGGAATACTGTCTATTGTATTTATAATCTTATGCGGTATTTACCAAGCGTAGGCAACGCCAAGAGTGAAGAGCTCCTTTAAATGCCATTTACCCCATGTAGGGATTACGGCAACAGCCTCATCATAACGTACATTGAGCATCAATGATGCAGTGAAGTACTTGCTGAGAGCGACATTGAACTTTGTCTCCCACTGGAACAGCTGAACCCTGTCAACCCCACCCCTGTAGTTTGTGTAGTACTCGAGGCGTGAATATACATCGAGGAAAGATGTCAACTTGTACGTAGGCACGGTAACCACAAGCTGGGTACCGAAGCTCTGCTTGAAGTGTCCGGTCTCAATGCCATACATTGCAGTCAACTCATCATGGTACACATAGCGGCAGTTGTAGCCCGAGAATGGAGCAAGGTAAATCTCCATCTTGAAGTTTCCGAGATTTGGCTTGTAGTTCAAACCAAGAGAAGCATTGGCATCAAGTGGTGATGCAAAAGCAGAAGCCAGGACATCTTCCGAGCTGTAGAATGGCAACGACTGTGTCTCGGCCTTCACCTTGGCAGCAATGTCGAGTGACTTCACCAACTTGTAACCGAGTGTCGACTCAAGACGCAATTTGTCGGTATTTGTTCTTACACCTAATTTCTCACCGTTCTCATATGTTGCAAAACCAAGGTCAAAATCGAAGTGGTTAGTCCAACTCAAACGGTCCTTGTCATCATAGTTCATATCAAGGTCAAGGGTTGCAAGCATTGCATAGTAGTTCTTTTCACCACCCTGATACCAGTTGTCCGAGATAAAGCTCTGGGTAAATGTCAACGAAGTACGGCCCGAGAATTTCCAATAGTTTGGCTTTGTCACGGTAGTCTTCATACCGCCCACAACGTCATCGGGAATCACCAGCTTACCGAAGTCCAGCGCCGGCGCGCTCACTGCAATTTCCTTGGCAGGTACCGACTTCTCGCTACGCAGTTCGGCCTCGGTCATATGCACCATTGCGGGAGCTGTACGATAAAGTCCCACAAGCATGTTATCAATTACAGCCTCACGCTCGTCATCCATTGCCTTGACGTCACTGTCTCCCTTTGCCTCCTTGCCGGCGCATGCACCTTTGACAACAGACTGGTAGAGAACCGGCGAAGCGAACAGCTTTGCATATACAGGATTTGCTTCTCCGTTGTCCTCACCCTCAACTACAGAAGCGGCAGAGACAGCCTCGTCAATCTTACCGTTAAAATAGTCATACACGTCCGTATTGTTCTGAGCCATCACCGATGAGCACACGAACAATGCTGACAGAATAGTTGTAAGTTTCGTTTTCATAGTCCGATTTTATATTTTGCCTACGAAGATAATACATTTTAACGATTTAATGAAACAAATATGTGCAACAACTGCAATAAAACCCTTATTGCTATTTTAAGTACCGCATAGACGGGGTTATTTGTTATTTTTTTATATCTTTGCAAATTGATTGCGAAATATTGTTTTACAAACTACACATAAAAAAGAAGAAATGAACAAAAAGACCATTCTCGCATATGTACTTATAGGACTTGTAATCATAGGTTACTTCAAGTTCAACCAGAAAAGCCCCGAGGACATACAGAAGGAGAAAGCACGCCAGGAGCGCATTGCACAGAAGAAGCAACAGGAGCTGCTTGCCGAGCAGGAGCGCGCATACAGGTTACAACAGCAGTTCGAGAGCATCAAGAACGACTCGACAAGCATCTTCCACAACATATACAATGGTGTGGAGCTGCCAATTGTCTTGTCAAACGACAAGGTCAGCATCACCATCAACACACTTGGTGGCCGCATAACAAGCGCATCGTTGAAGGACTACAAGGACCAGCAGGGTGGCGACGTGGTGCTCTTTGACAGCAAGGACAAACTCAAGAACAGCAACAAGGCGGGCGACAACAGAATGGCATATACATTCAAGCTCAAGCCCGAGCTCGGCAACATCAACACCGAGCAGTGCTACTTTACAGTGCAGAGTGCAAAAGCCGACGAGGCTGTGTTGCGTCTTGACTTCAAGGAGGGTCGCTACATTGACTTCATATACCGCCTGCGTCCCGAGAGCTACATCACCGACCTCAACATCAAGGCCCACAACATGGAGGGACTGCTCAGCTCGGACGAGTCAATGGACATCACCTGGAAACAGCTCCTGCGCCAGCAAGAGCCCGGATATGATTTCGAGCAGCGCTTCACCAACCTCACCTACAAGCTGCAGGGCGATGACACAGAAAACCTGAGCGAGGCAAAGAACGACAGTGAAACACCCATAGAGAACATCAGCTGGATTGCATACAAGAACCAGTTCTTCTCTTCAATAATGATTGCCGGCGACAGCTTCAACGGCGCCGACATCAGCTCTACAAGCATCCCCGAGGGTGAGAATATGCTCAAGCTGTGTGCGACAACCACAAACGTCAAGTTCGACCCCAGCGGCATTGCCGGCACCGACCTGCAGTTCTACTTTGGCCCCAACAAGTTCAGCGCCCTCAAAGAGGCAAACGACGAGGCCATCAACCCCGAGCATGACCTTGAACTGGAGGAACTCATATACTTCGGTTGGCCAATCGTACGCTGGATTAACCGCTACTTCATAATGTACCTGTTCGACATCCTCTCGAGCACAGGCCTCAACATGGGTATCGTACTTCTGTTGCTTACACTAATTGTAAAGCTCTGCGTATATCCATTCACAAAGAAATCGTTCGTTTCATCGGCAAAGATGCGTGCCCTGAAGCCATACATCGATGAACTGAATGCCAAATACCCCAAGCAAGAGGACCAGCTGAAGAAACAGCAGGAGACAATGGCACTTTACCAGAAATATGGCGCAAGCCCAATGGGCGGTTGCCTGCCAATGCTCATACAGATGCCAATCTTCATTGCGCTGTTCAACTTCGTGCCAAATGCCATAGAGTTGCGCCAGGAGAGCTTCCTTTGGGCAAATGACCTCTCGGCTTTCGACTCCCTCATAAGCTGGAACAAGGACTTGTGGCTCATTGGCGACCACATCAGCATCTTCTGTCTCCTGTTCTCTGTGACACAGATCATCAACACATACTACACCAGCAAGCTCCAGGCTCCTGCCATCAGCACCCCCGAAATGGAGCAGCAGCAGAAGATGATGCGCTGGATGATGTACCTCATGCCCGTGATGTTCTTCTTCATCTTCAACGAGTACTCATCGGGCTTGAACTACTACTACTTTGTATCAACCCTCTCAAGCATCATCATTGCCCTCTACCTCAGAAAGAGCATCAATGAAGAGGAGCTGCTCAAGAAGATGGAGGCCTACGCCGAGAAAAACAAGGACACTGTAGGCAAGCAGGCAAGCATGATGGCACGTCTTGAGGCACTGCAGGAGCAGCAGAGAAAGATGCTCGAGGAGCGTGAGAGAATGAAAAACGAACGCAAGAAGTGACCGGTTCGCGGTGTCACGGAAGTAGACACAGCAAGTACAGACCCGCAAAAATATCGAACTCAATAACAACAAATAAAGAATTCAACAATAATGGGATTTTTTGATTTTTTCAAGAAGAAGGAGAGGAATACCGAGCACCGCATCGGTGGCATGGAGGATTTCATGACCCTTATCCGCGTATACTACCAGGCAGGCATGGCTGCCAACATTGGTATCACAAACATCAACATGCTGCCCGACCTTGCAACATTCAAACGTACGCTCAAGGTGCCTACACAGAACAACAAGCTCGGTGTGGGTGAGCGCAGCAAGTGCAAGAAGATGCTCGAGCAGCTCTACAAGCTCGACGACAGCTTTTTCAAGGAGATTGACAACTCAATAAAGAAAAACTGCCGCAAGATACAGGATGCTCAGCCATTCCTCTTTGCATTCCAGGGCTTCAACAATGACCTCATGATGCTTGTGGGTAACCTCATGAAATGGAAATTCCGCGTTCCCGGCTTCATGCACAAGCTGCTGCACGGCATGACCGAGAAGATTGTCAACGACATCTTCACCAAGAACAACTGGAAGGACGAGGCTACATTCCGCACAGTATACTCGGTACGTTCATACAACGAGAAGCTCGGCTACTCACAGGCGTGGATTACAGAGTATGTCTACAACATCATCACTCTTGCCAAGAAAGAGCCACGCAAGAACATGGAAGACGAAGAAAAGAAATGACAGGCAATTGGTTCCCCAAAAGGAACCAATTGTTTTTTACCGCAAGACATCATGACAGCCACACTACACAAACACCTGTCAGAAACTTATAAACAGACAACAAAATGAAATTTTCAAAATTCTTCGAAGGACACCAGCTCTTTAAAAGAGCTTATGACTCAACACGTCATCAGATATGGATTTCCGTAAAGCTTTTGATGGTCATAACACTCTTTTTTGCAATCCTCATGTGGATTAGCGAAGGAAGCAAGAACCCCGACTTTAGTCTTTGGGATGCCATTGTATGGACTTTTGTAAAGTATGTGGAAGACCCTGCCGAGGTAGCAACAACACCCGCCACACTCTTCGGACAGATTGTCGGCACCATGGTTGGAGTATTAGGAGTTGCCATCTTTGCCGTTCCTGCCGGACTTATCGGCTCGGGCCTGCTCGAAGCAATGGATAACGAGAAAGAAGAAAAGAGAATCGAAAAGAACAGTATACTTCTTCACAAACGCTTTCGCCGCATTCCACAGACTTCATCATATTTTATAAATAAGGAGAAGCAGAAGGTAATTTTCAAGCATGTCCCCACCTACAGGTCACTTGCACACATTCAGGCAAAGACAGGAATGACCTACGATGAAATAATTGCAGCAGTGAACAACTGCCCCGATATGCGAATCATGAACCTGGAATCAACACAGCGTGTTGAGGAAAACCCTCAAGACAAGCTTGTAGTGGTCAACTTCCCGTTAAACAAAGAATATGGTTGCTGTGTCGACCGTGGATCAGATGTAACGATTGTTGCTCCCGCGGCTGTCTCAGAGCCAGGAACAGGCGGTTTTGCCTATAGTCTGGCAGCCATGGGCGGATTCAACTATGTAAGCAAGGAGCTGACTCCTAACCCTGATGACCCGTTCGGTTTCTACACTATGCGAAAGTCGAATCTGGCACTCATAGGCGACGATGACATCAAAGAAGATGTCGAGTCGCAAGCCCTGCACTTTATGGATGATCTCAAATCCCTTAAGCTCAACAGCGAGAAAAATGGCAGACGACACTGGTTCATATTCATTCTAGGTACTGCAAAATCCATTGATTGCCAAGTACATTTCTGGCGACTGGCAACAAACAGGTATGATGCACAGCCTGCCATCACAATAAAGGACACCATATACAGAAGCACTGTACTGAAAGAGGACGAAGATATTCTACAAGGCATTTTCCAAACTTCAAAAAACGCACTTGAAGCACGCGAAGTAGTGATGAGAGGGAAAAAGCAGCCCATAACCGTATGCCTGGACAACGCAGACATCCTGAAGGGCGTGCTCCCTTCAAATATCATGTGCCGCATGGGTGGTGGTAAAGAGTGCAACACACTCACCTTGCGTCTGGGGTATGAAATACTTGTCTATCACAGCAGCCACCTTTTGATAGTCAAAGACCTGGCCGAAGCAATAAAGAAGCAGATTGAGCCGGAGCGCACAATACCGGACGAAGCAAAAAATTCATTCCTTAAAGGAGGAGATGGATTTGCCGATGAATTCTGCAAGATGGAAATTTTTGACCAAGATCCGACAAGACTGAAAAAGATGATTGCGCAGGAAAGCAAGAATGCACGAGCGAGATTTGAACGTTTCGACCTTGACGGCAATCTCGAAGAGAAAGAGACATCAAAGAAATAGAGGAGGATCCTTTTGAGAAGAAATTCCACCGCATGAAAACCGAAAAGCACCCTTTGGAGCCGTTCCTGCCGCAGAATGCAAGGATTCTGATGCTCGGCAGTTTTCCCCCATCGCAAACACGCTGGAGCATGGAATTCTTTTATCCTAATTGGATAAACGACATGTGGCGCGTGATGGGGTTGCTGTTCTTTAGCGACAGGCACCATTTTGAGTTTAAAGGCGAAAAGCGCTTCGATAAAGAGGCTGTCGTGGAGTTCTGCACCCGCGAAGGCATTGCACTCTACGACACTGCATGCGAGGTTGTGAGGCTGAAAGATAACGCAGCCGACAAGTTCCTTGAGGTAACAACACCCACAGACATTGCGGCACTGCTTGAAAAATTGCCACACTGTACAGCTGTAGTGACCACCGGGCAGAAGGCTACAGATACCATTGTGGAATCATTCGGATGCGCCACACCACCTATGGGCGGAAAGAGCACACTGCACATTGCAGGGCGTGAGTACAATTTCTGGCGCCTGCCATCGACATCGCGTGCCTACCCGCTTGCACTGGAAAAGAAAGCCGGGTACTACATGCGAATGTTACAAGACGAGGGGTTCGACATCACAAGCATCACTCTATAACAGTTTGTCATGTCCACTTGCGGAGCCGATGCAATACAGGAGGTAATCGCCACATCTGACAACATACTGTAACACAATCCAAAGCATCGCCCTTGTTAACTTTTTTAAACACAGAAGCGGCATTTCAAGGATTTTTTCATTATTTTTGGGCCTTAAATTCCAAAAAAAGACGAAATAATGAAACAATTCTACATCAAACAGTTGCTTGCACTGCTTCTGCTGCTGTGCAGCACTGTGGCAAACGCCTATGATTTCATATCGGATGGAATCTACTACACCCGATTGTCGGATACTGAGGTATGCGTAACATACGGCAACACCCCTTACAGCGGCAAACTTATCATCCCGGAGAGCGTAACCAACAGCTCCGAGGCTGGAGTATTCTACACCGTTACAGCTATTGGGGAACAAGCATTCGCCAACAGCACCGGGCTAACAGGCATCACAATTCCCAAAACTGTAACCACAGTGAACAACGGCTCTTTCAACGGTTGTACCGGATTGACAGAGGTTGTCATTGAGGACAGCACCGAGCCATTGTACCTTGGCTACCACTCATGGGGCACTGCACCCCGTAGTGGCTATGGTCTCTTCTACGACTGCCCATTGGAGAGCGTACACCAGGGACGAACAGTGACATACTATGAATCATACCAGGGCGGCTACTCACCTTTCGCATACAAAAGCACCATCAAGAGCTTCACATATGGTAAAGATGTTACAGCCATCAACTATTGTGCACTCTACCGCTGCGACGGCATTGAAGCACTCACCATCCCCGACAAAGTAGAGCGCATTGCCCAAGAAGCATTCAGCGGATGCAGCGGCCTCAAGGGCGAACTCATAATCCCCAACAGCGTAGAGTCCATAGGCATTTGGGCATTCAAGGATTGTAGCAACCTCACCGGGATTATCCTTTCCAATAGCATCACACGCAGCGAGGAGTCAACCTTCGACGGATGCCTGTCGCTCGAAAGCTTTGTAATCCCCGAAGGTGTAACATTCATCGGCGGCTTTGCATTCAATCATTGCGAATCGCTCAAGAGTATGCGCATCGCAAGCAGTGTAACCCAAATTGCAAACTGCGCGTTCGACTACTGCACAAGCCTCAAGCACCTGTATTTTGCCGACGGCGAGGAGACACTGACATTGGGCACAGGACACAACGGGAGCAATTTCACAAGAGGAGCGTTCGACTTCAGCCCATTGGAGAGCATCTATTTGGGAAGGAACATAACACACCCAACCAATGCCGAACCTTTTTACAACAAAGCCCAAATAACAGAATTAACTATTGGAGAGAGTGTAACCGGCTTACCCTACCGTTGTTTTACAAATTGCGCAGGCATAAAAACCATTACAATCCCGTCAAGCATCACCGAGATAGGAGAAGACGCTTTCTATGGCTGCGAAAACCTTATGGAGGTTCACATTACCGACCTTGCAGCATGGTGCAGCATAAATTTCATGACAGCAGGCTCCAACCCGCTAGTGTGTGGCAAGAACCTCTATTTGAACGGAGAAACTGTAACGGAACTCAACATTCCAAGTGGAGTCACCGCAATAAGCAACTATGCATTCTATGGTTGCCCCAACCTCACAAGCATAAACATTCCCGGCAGCGTTGAATCCATTGGTGACTATACGTTATACAATTGCAACAATATTGCAAGCCTGGAGATATCGGAGGGTGTAAAGAGAATAGGAAACTATGCTTTCTACTATTGCTACAACATCCCCAGCCTGGAGATTCCGAACAGTGTGGACACAATAGGAGACTACGCCTTCCACAACTGCAACAGCATCAAAAGCCTCACCATTGGCGAGGGCGTGACCGAGATTGGAAAAGAAGCTTTTTCCTACTGCACTGCACTCACTGGCGAGCTTGTTATCCCCAACAGCACAACCCACATAGGCTCTATGGCATTCTACAAATGTAGCAACATCACAAGCCTAACCCTTGGAGAGAACATCACAGACATAGAAGACTCCGCGTTTTCAAGTTGCACAAACCTCACTGGCAGACTTGTTGTCCCCAACAGCACCAAGCACATCGGTGCCTATGCATTCGAGTCCAGCAGTCTCACAGACGTAGTCATTGGCGACAATGTGACTGTCATCGACTATGGCGCGTTCCAAT
>JAZRGF010000375.1:0-5880 GCA_045644005.1 Bacteroidaceae bacterium
TTTTTTGCGACCATTCCTCAATATCTTACTTTCATAATTTTTAATTTATATGCTTATCAACACTAAATTTCTACTGACCCCTTCGTTTGACCAACCGCTGTCGGCATTGTCGATTCTGATAGTAAATTTGACAACACTCGCTTTTCGCAACCCACGCGGCACCACATTCTGCGGCGCTTCGCGTGACCTTTTGCTGCTCGCATTGTCGATTCTCAAAACAGGAAAGAGGAATTCCCTGTTTTGAGAATTCCTCTTTTGTCCAATCGTGGGCGTGATAGGACTCGAACCTACACGTCGCAAAACACCAGATCCTAAGTCTGGCGCGTCTACCAATTTCGCCACACCCGCGACTGTTTTAATCTTTCGGCTGCGAAGGTAGTATAAAAAAACGAATTATCAACCCTCTTGCTCCTCTTTTTTGCTGTAGAACTCAAAAATAAGCTCTTTTGCACGCTCAATTATTGTGTCGCGTCCCTTCTGCCAGTCTTCGCTTGTGATGTCTACCTTTATGTCGGGTTCAATGCCGAACTCGGTGTGCTTGTAGTTGACATCCAACGTTGGGCAGGCCGACAGACGCACTCTCCATCCGTTTGGCAGTGTGCTGTTGAGCGGCATACCGCTGCCGCCGCCGGTGTTGTCGCCAACGATAGCAACGTGCGGCAGCTCGCGCATAATCAGAACAAAATGGTTGGCGGCGCTATATACGCTCCTGTTGGTGAGCACCACCACAGGGCGCAGCCAACGCGAACCTTCACTCGGCTCAAGGTAGAGTGGTTCGGGGGTCGAGAAGTCATTGTGCCCCTTGCCGGTCTTGTGCTGCATATATCCGTAGTGTATATCCTCTTTTATGAATATTGAAGCCAGTTTCTCGGCCGATGTTATCATGCCGCCGCCGTTGCCTCGTATGTCAAGGATTATTGCCTTGCAGTGCTGTAGGTTGTAGAGCATGAGCGTGAGGTTGTTGGTGCCGAAACTGCCCGAGAAACTCTCTACGTAGACATATCCTATGCTGTCGGGGAGGATGTTGTATATTATGCCGTTGGTCTGCCTGAAGTCTGTACCCAAATAATTACGCTGTATCGAGTCGCTGAAGTTTATGGGGTGCTGCAGTTTCCAGTCCCAATAGTAGCTTGTGCCGAACATTGAGGTGAGGTTCACATGCCCGTCGCGCAGTTCGCCTAACATGTCGCCCAGCAGGTCGAAGAGTATGTGCTCGTTGCTGCAGGTGTCGGCAATGGGCTTGTATTTGTCATATACCGCGTTCCAGTCGAGCCCGAACTCCTCCTCGGCCTGGGTAAAGAAACAGTAACGCTCGTCAATTAGTTGCCACAGCGCCTCGAAGTTCTCGTTCCCGCTGCCCTCGAACTCCTCCTCGCCAATGCAGCCCGTGAGCAGTGCCAATGGGAGAAATATGTATGTGATAAATCTTTTCAGCATGGTGTTCAATATGGCGAATAAGCGTTCAACCTGTTGTTTTTCTTTACCTTGAATATTGTCCTTGCAAAGCCAATGGCAAAGGTGTTGCGGTATATGTGGCAGTTTATATCGTTTATGCGGCTCTGGTACAGATCGCAAGTGTACGATATGCGCAAGGTGGTGGCACTCATTGGGATGTCGAGCGAGAGCATGTGTCGCCACGACGGGTTGTTGCCCGGGTGGGTGAATGCCACGATGTTCTTTGCGTGACCAAGCCCGAATATCTCGTAGTAGCTCTGCCCGAACTCGGGTGCGAACATCGCGCCTGCGAGCGGAATGTCCAGTTGGTAGCGTGCTATCCACTCACTGTGGCGTACCGGAAAATGGTATATTGCCATTCCGCTTGCGGCAAGTGCGGTGCGCAGTTTGGCTGCGGCGGGGTTGTTGCCGCCCGCGGGGTTGTAGAGCGCGCCGCCCTCCAGTTGTATCTGTGCTCCGGCAAGCAACGTAAGCCCCTTTGCAACCTTGAAAGGGTGGGAGCCGCTCCAGTTGTAGTTTATGAGCGCTGTATATTGCAGGCTGCTACCTTGCAGGGCATAGCCGGCTGTGATGTTCAGTAGCCTCTGGTATTTCCAACGGTAGTTGCCGGTGCTTGCATCGCGGAAGGCTTCGTGGCTGTAGTTTAGCCCGAGCCCCTTGTGGTTGTAGTTGCTAAGGTATGTGTCGAGGTTATTGAGTAGCGTCACACCTATCTGCGAGCTCTTCACTACAATGCGCTGGGGTAGAATGGTGTCCGTAACAATATGTTGAGCCCTTGACATTGCCGGCAGTACCAACAATGCAAGGGCTGTTGTTATTAGGCGAATAATTTTCATTCGTTGTCGTTGTTGCTGTCGCTGTCAAAGAGTGAAAGCTGTTCTGCTGTCTCGCTTGCAGGCTCCTCGGTCTCCGGCTCCTCTTCAATCTCGGGTGGTGGCGGGAACTTTGTAGGCTCAAGCTCAATTATCTCGTCAATCTCGTAGGTGGTGAGTCGCTTGCCACGTGCCTTGTAGCTCTTTACGCCAATGAAATCATCGACCTCAATCACCAGCGGCTCGCGGAAGTTGTCGTTGCCGCCGAACATCACCTGTATGCGCGGGAACGGTGTCTCGCTGAACCATATCAGCTTGTTGTCTTTGTTCTCGCCAAGGCAGTTTTGACGGCGTGCACCGGCCTCCAGTGTGAATCTCTTTATATAAGGATAGCCCTGCTGCGATGCATCGTAGAGCGCAGCGCTCCAAACCTTGTTGGGGTCGAACTTCTCAATAACCATCAAATCGTCATCGAAGTGGTTGTTGAGGTCAACGGGCATGATGTCGAACTCGCCGTTTTTGCGTATTGCAAGTATCTTGTCGTCGTTGTGGAACTCGCCAAGGTATTCGCCATGGTTGTCGAAGTTGATGCGCAGGATATCGCGGTCGAACCACACCTGGCGGCCGCCGAGTGTAGAGCTTCCGTGCTTTTTGAGCGTGATGCGCAGTACCTCGTTCTTGGTGAGTATGTTACCCATTGACTGGCGTCCCTTGATGGCGATGGTGCTGAAGTCCTTCTCAATGATGGAGTTCCTGAGCCTTGGGTTGGGGCGCAGCATAACCTTGATTATCTCGGCCTCGCCATTGGGGTTGGCTGTGAAGTATATGATTTTTGAGCCGGGTGTACCCTGCGTGAGGTCGTACTCGCGGTCGCGTGTCATTCCGGTTGCCGCAAAGCGCTTTATGTAGTGTATGCCGTTCTTGCCGTCGCGGTAAACCACGTTGTAGATGGTGCGCTTGTCGTTCTTCTTGAACACATCCACGTATATCACGTTCTTTCCCACGAAAAGCTTTTCGCTCACTTTTACAATCTTGTATTTACCGTCCTTGTAGAAGAGGATGATGTCATCGATGTCCGAGCAGTTGGTCACGAACTCGTCCTTCTTCAGCGAGGTTCCAATGAATCCCTCGGCGCGGTTTATGTAGAGCTTCTGGTTTGCCTCCACAACCTTCGCGGCTACAATGGTGTCGAAGTTGCGAATCTCGGTCTGGCGTGGATAGCGTGCACCGTATTTCTCCTTGAGCATTGTGAACCATTTGATGGTCACGGCGGTCATCTGCCCAAGCTGTTTGTCAATCTCGGCAATGTCCTTCTTCAGGCGTGCAATAAGTTCCTCGGCTTTCTCCTTGTTGAAGCGCAGGATGCGTGCCATCTTAATCTCCATCAGACGCAACAGGTCGTCGCGTGTTATTTCGCGCACGAAATTCTCCTTGTATGGCTCAAGGCGATGGTCAATGTGCGACAGGGCTGTGTCCATGTCGGGTGCCTGCTCGAACTCCTTGTCCTTGTATATGCGCTCCTCGATGAAGATGCTCTCAAGTGATGCAAAGTGCAGCTGCTCAAGCAACTCGCCCTTGCGTATCTGCAATTCAAGACGCAGCAGTTCCTTGGTGCTGTCGACCGAGCGGCGCAAAAGTTCGCTCACGGTGAGGAACACAGGTGTCTGGTTGTCGATTACACAGCAGCATGGTGTGATGCTTATCTCGCAGTCGGTGAAGGCATAGAGCGCGTCAATGGTCTTGTCGCTGGAAACACCCGGTGCAAGCTGCACCAGAATCTCCACCTTGTCCGATGTGTTGTCATCAATCTTGCGTATCTTGATTTTACCGTTGTCAACAGCCTTGAGTATCGACTCAATTACCAGCGGCGTGGTCTTGCCGAAAGGTATCTCGGAGATTGTAAGTGTCTTGTTATCATCCGATTTGGTAATCTTGGCGCGTATGCGCACACGGCCTGTGCGGTCGCCGTCATTGTAGCGCGAAACGTCGATGCTGCCGCCGGTCTGGAAATCGGGGTAGAGCTTGAAATCCTCTTTCTTCAGGTAGGCTATGGCAGCGTCGCACACCTCGTTGAAGTTGTGGGGCAGAATCTTTGATGACAGTCCCACGGCTATACCTTCAACGCCATGTACCAGCAGCAATGGGAATTTGACGGGCAGGGTGATGGGCTCCTTGTTGCGGCCGTCGTACGACAGTTTCCACTCCGTGGTCTTCGGGTTGAACACCACGTCGTGTGCAAAGTGCGACAGGCGTGCCTCAATGTAACGTGGCGCAGCAGCCGAGTCGCCAGTGAGAATGTTACCCCAGTTTCCCTGGCAGTCAATGAGATAGTCCTTCTGTCCCATCTGCACCAAGGCGCCGGCAATTGATGCGTCGCCGTGCGGGTGGTACTGCATGGTGTGTCCCACCACGTTCGCCACCTTGTTGTAGCGTCCGTCGTCCAACTCGCGCATGGCATGCAGAATGCGTCGCTGCACAGGCTTCAGACCGTCATACAGGTGCGGCACGGCGCGCTCCAGAATAACGTATGAGGCATAGTCCAGGAACCAGTTGCGGTACATGCCTGTCAACTTGTGCCTTATGCCGTCTGCCTCGTGGTACTGGCTATGTTCGCCTGCACCGTCGGCATTGTTTTCCCCGGTATTCACGTCGTTTATGTTCTCGTCAAGTTCGTCGTTATAATCCATAGTCTTGCAATGAGCGGCTGTGCTCTTTTGGGATATTGGTTCAATTAATCTGCGAATATAGTGAAAATTAACGAAAAAATGAAATTTTGAGCTATTTTGGGATATTTTGTGCCTTTAATCGCGTGGTGTGTCGGCTCAAATTACAGGCATATTCTCTTGTTGTTAGTATAATAAATTTATATTCTTGTATTTAGCTTGCAAAATAGCGTCCTCTTTTAAGATTTTTTTGTATTTTTGCACAAATAAACATATTTAAAGCTAAAACATAAGAATCCTTATAGACGGACTATGAAAAAAACACTATTCTTCTTTATTGCAGTTCTTCTTTTTGTTACCGGTGCAGGGGCACAGAACTGGGACGAGATTGTATCTTCGGACAAATATTATTACGGCGAGGGTTTCAGCGATACCTATGACAAGGCAAAGAATATGGCGCTGCAGAACCTTACAGGCATGATTGCCACACATGTGTCGAACGATTTCACTTACCTCATTGACGAGGCAAACACAAACGGCGACATCGACCACAAGTCACAGGTACTCAACTGTCTCAAGACATATTCGCAGGCTACGCTCAGGAACGTAAAGGAGTGGGTGGTTTCGGATCCTCCCGAATGCAAGGTGCGCTGTTATATTGAGTGTGCCGAAATGGAACGTGTCTTTGCAAGCCGCATAGACAAGGCCATAGAACTTTGTGAGACTGCCGAAACATATCTCAAGCAGCGCAAGATTGATGTGGCCTTGAGAGAATATTATTCAGCATACACATTGATACGCTCGTTGCGATACCCCAATGAGGCGAAGGACAATAACGGAAAGATGCTTGTGGTTACCATTCCAAGCATGATTGAGGATATTCTGGATAAGGTGGAAGTTACCTTTGACAGCCGCACCGAGGACAATTGGGTCGATTTGCTCTTTACCTA
>JAZRGF010000376.1:0-1102 GCA_045644005.1 Bacteroidaceae bacterium
AATATCAGCCGTGTTGTCGAGGCGCTTTACCGCATGGATTCGGAGAGCAATGCAATCTACAGCTATGGTATGTTGAACCTCTCATATAAGTTCAACAACACCGGTGGAAATGACAAGAAGGGCAAGGGCGCACGTGAGTATGGAATGCCACCGGCCGGCATGACACCTCCTCCGCGGATGATGGCACCACCCGCAGGCATGCGACCGCCAATGATGTAAATAAGATACATTCAATATACAAAAATAGCATCGCTCTTGAGCGATGCTATTTTTGTTGGCTTTAACCACACTGTTGTGTGATAAAACCTTTGCTACACTTGCGGTAAAACGCTGAAGCAAGCTTTCCGTTTTCCGCTTTAACCTTTAACCTTAAAACAGAATCTCCCAGCTGTTGATAACCGTTACCACAAGAATATAGATGCCATACACTGTTTTTATGCCGGTTGTGAGCATGAAAGCCACGAATGACATTGCTGCTACTTTCAACGCTTTGTCCGATGGGGTTTTGGCAATGAGTTCACCGATGTATGCGCCAAGGAATGGTCCCAACAGGATTCCGGGCACTCCAAGGAACATACCTATAACAAGTCCTATGGTTGTTCCCCATGTGCCATATTTTGAACCGCCCGATTTCTTTGCGAACCACACCGGAGCGACATAGTCGAGCACGGTTATGATTACGGCGAGTATGCCACATATTACAACGGAGGTTGTAGTGATGTCATTGCCGTTGCAGAATATGAGCAGCAGCAATGCCACGAAACTTATTGGTGTGCCGGGAAGGCCGGGGAGCACAGCGCCTATGACACCTATGATGGCGCATAGCAGTGCAAGGATTACGAGTAGAATGTCCATAATGTATATTGTGTCTATGTGTTTTTACACGGCAAAGGTAGTGCATATTTGTTTAAAAACTTAGAAGCTGTTTAAATTTATATCGCCAAGTTTTTTTATAGAGCAAAAAAATAGTGCCAACGAGCAAAACGCAAGTTTACTTGTAAGTTTTAAAGCGAGTGCAGCCTATTTTGGCGCAATGCAAATTGGATGTTTATTTATTTTTCAAGGGCACAAAGTGCCGATTAAGCGAGTACAAAGGAAATTC
>JAZRGF010000377.1:0-14858 GCA_045644005.1 Bacteroidaceae bacterium
CTTGCGACTCGTGAGCAAAAGGCTGTTATGACTGATTTTGCCGGTGACGGGCCTTTTGGTCCTTTTGGGCGCCAAAAGGACATGAAAGAAAGACTTGAAGAAAATGCAAGTGAACAATTAAGGTTGAGGACTGCCGTTTATTTTATGATAATTTCTCTCTCAGGAACTGTCCTGTATATGATGCCTCGCATTTTGCGACCTCTTCGGGTGTTCCGCAGGCAACAAGGTTGCCGCCGTTCTCGCCACCCTCGGGGCCAAGGTCAATGAGATAGTCGGCACACTTTATTATATCCATATTGTGCTCAATGATTACCAGTGAGTGACCGCGCTCAAGCAAGCGGTAGAACGATTTCAACAGCTTCTTTATGTCGTGGAAGTGCAATCCTGTGGTGGGCTCGTCAAAGATGAACATTGTTGGGCGGTCGCTCTGTCGGCTCAGGTAGTAGGCGAGCTTCACGCGCTGGTTCTCACCGCCCGAAAGGGTCGATGATGACTGTCCCAGCTTTATGTAAGCGAGTCCCACATCCTGCAGTGGCTGCAGGTTCTCGGCAATGCGCTTCTGCCCGTGCTCCTGGAAGAAGTTGATGGCGTCACCAACGGTCATCTCCAATATGTCGTGTATGTTCTTTCCGTGGAATTTGACCTCCAATACATCGTTCTTGAAGCGCTTGCCGTGGCAGGCTTCGCACTCGAGTTTCAAATCGGCCATGAACTGCATGGATACCGTGATTGTGCCCTCGCCCTTACACTCCTCGCAACGTCCACCGTCGGCATTGAAGGAGAAGTGTCCGGCGCCAAAGCCCAACTGTTTGGCAAGCGGCTGCTGTGCAAAGAGGTGGCGTATGTCGTCATATACCTTGAGGTATGTCACCGGGTTGGAGCGTGATGACTTGCCAATGGGATTCTGGTCAATGAACTCTATGCCGCCAAGCTGTGACAGTGCTCCCTCAACGGCCTCGCACTGTCCCGGGGCATCGCAGGCGTTGCCAAAGTGGCGCATGAGTGAGCGGTAGAGTATGTTGCGCACAAGGGTCGATTTACCCGAACCGCTTACACCGCTCACCACGGTGAAGGTGTTGAGTGGAATCTCTACATCAATGCCTTTGAGGTTGTTCTCGCGGGCGCCTTTTATTCTAATGACGTTGTTTGATGTGCGGCGGTGTGCGGGCACGTCGATGGTCTCCTCGCCAAGCAGGTATTTCAAGGTGTAGCTGTTGCTGCCGGGGGTAATGTCGGCAAGGTCGCCACGGTAGACGATGTTGCCGCCGTATGAGCCGGCCTTGGGGCCTACATCAATGATATAGTCGGCGGCGCGGATGATCTCCTCGTCATGCTCAACCACAACGACGGTGTTGCCAAGGTCGCGCAAGCGGTAGAGGACGTTGATGAGGCGGTCGGTGTCGCGGCTGTGGAGGCCGATGCTTGGCTCGTCAAGAATATATAGCGAACCCACTAATGCGCTGCCAAGCGAGGTTACAAGGTTGATGCGCTGGCTCTCACCGCCCGAAAGGGTGTTGCTCAAACGGTTGAGGGTGAGGTAACCAAGGCCTACGTCCAGCAGGCAGTCGACGCGGCTGCGTATCTCGGTAAGTATGCGCTTGGCGATGGCTGCATCGTGCTCGTCGAGGGTGAGGTTGTCGAAGAATGTCTTCAGGCGTGTCACGGGCATTTCAATGAGCTCGGTGATGCTTGTGCCGCCAACTTTGACGTATGTGGCCTCCTTCTTCAGCCTTGTGCCGCGGCAGGTGGGGCAGATGGGCTTGCCACGGTAGCGCGCAAGCATCACGCGGTACTGTATCTTGTATTGGTTTGCTTTGACCATGTTGAAGAAGTTATCGATGCAGATGCCCTCGCCGTACTCCTCAATCCATGGGCCTTTGTGCCACAGGTAGTCCTTCTGCTCCTGTGTCAGGTTATAGTATGGTTCAAAAATTGGGAAATCGTCCTGTGGGGCGCGGCGGCAGAACTCGGTCTTCCACTCGCCCATCTTGTCGCCTCGCCAGCAGAAGACGGCACCGTCGTATACGCTCAGTGTCTTGTTGGGGATGACAAGGTCCTCGTCAATGCCTACAATGCGGCCGAAGCCCTCGCAGTCGGGGCAGGCGCCTATGGGTGAGTTGAAGGAGAACATCTGCTCGCTGGGCTCCTCGAACTCAATGCCGTCGGCTTCAAAGCGTATGCTGTAGCTGTGGGGCTGCTCCTCATCCATGAACTGCAGCAGGCAGGTGCCGTTGCCTTCATAGAAAGCTGTCTCGGCCGAGTCGAGCAGTCGGCTGATAGCCTCCTTGCTGTCGTTCACAGCGAGGCGGTCTATAAGCAGGGTTGGCTTGTCGCCTTTCTTTGGGGTGTACTCCTCAATGTGTACAATCTCCTTGCCAAGCACTACGCGGGTGAAGCCCTGCTGCAGGTATATCTGCAACTGTTCTTCCTGGGTGCGCCCTTTGCGCTTGGGGATGGGGGCAAGCAGCAGGAAACGTGTGCCGGCAGGGCGGCTGAGCATGCAGGTGACAAGGTCCTCGGGGGTGTCCTTCTTCACGAGCTTGCCGCTGACGGGCGAGTAGGTCTTGCCTATGCGTGCGTAGAGCAGCTTCAGGTACTCATAAATCTCGGTCGACGTACCAACCGTTGAGCGTGGGTTGCGGTTGTTTACCTTCTGCTCAATGGCAATGGCAGGCGGGATGCCCTTGATGAAGTCGCACTCGGGCTTGTTCATCTGTCCAAGGAACTGGCGGGCATAGGACGAGAGTGACTCTACATAGCGGCGCTGTTCTTGGGCATAGAGGGTGTCAAAGGCAAGCGATGACTTGCCCGAGCCCGAAAGGCCGGTGATGACAACGAACTTGCCGCGCGGTATCTCAACGTCAACGTTCTTCAGGTTATTGACGCGGGCACCTTTTATTATGATGTTCTTGCTGTTCTCTTTCATATTGCTCATTGCCATAAATCATTCCCGCGAATTTACAAAAAAAACGCTCACCTTGCTGCTGTTTGTAAAAAATAGATGCCTTTGTTGTGTTAATTGTTCTTATATGAGACAAATTTTGGCTATCTTCGCGTATTGAAACAAAACATTACAAAAATATATGCGACTGAAATATCTTTCCCTTTTGATGTCTGTGCTTCTGCTTGTATCCTGTGCAAGCAAGAGAAGTGTGCAGGGTGGTGTGGAACTGCATCCCAAACGTGAGTTCCGTGGTGCGTGGATACAGGCTGTGAACGGGCAGTTCACGGGTATGGGCGAGCCGGAGATGAAAAAGTATCTCACCGACATGCTCGACAATTTGCAGAAAGTGAATGTAAATGCCGTGATATTCCAGGTGCGTGTCGAGGGCGATGCGCTCTACGAGTCGCGCTATGAACCGTGGAGCCGTTTCCTCACCGGTGTGCAGGGAAAGTCGCCGGGCTGGGACCCGCTTGCGTTTATGGTGGACGAGTGCCACAGACGCAACATGGAATTGCATGCGTGGATAAACCCCTACCGTGCACGTACAAAGGGCACAACAGCTGTGGCGGCTAACCACATGAGTGCAAAGAAACCCGCAGATTTCATAAAATATGAGGGACAGCTCTATTTCAACCCCTCTTTGCAGAGCAATCGCGACCACATCTGTGGCATAGTACGCGATATCCTGAACCGCTATGATGTCGATGGCCTGCATATCGATGACTATTTCTACCCTTATCCCACAGCCGGCAAGGAGTTTGCCGATGAGGCGTGGTTCAACAAGAGCGGTGCTGCCGACAAAGGGCGCTGGAGAAGGGAGAACGTGAATGCACTCATATACCAGCTGCACCGTACTGTGCGCGAGGTGAAGCCATGGGTGAAGTTCGGTGTCTCGCCTTTCGGAATCTACCGCAACGAGAGCAGCTGGGAGTTCGGCAGCAAGACAAACGGCCTGCAGTGCTATGACGATCTCTATGCCAATGTGCTTCACTGGATTGAGCAGGGGTGGGTGGACTACTGCATCCCACAGGTCTATTGGGAGATTGGGCACAAGGCTGCCGATTATGACGAACTGGTGAAGTGGTGGGCAAAATATGCGTCGAAGCGTCCGTTGTACATTGGACAGGATGTGCAGCGCACCATTAAGGCAAAGGATACCGGCAGCCCCACCGGTAACCAGCAGGCCGCGAAGTACAGGATGCAACGTGCGCAGGGTAATGTGCAGGGATGTTGTTTCTGGGATGCTGCGTCGGCGGCAAATAATGTGGACGGCTATCGCGATTATTTGGCTACCGGAATGTTCCGCTATCCGGCATTGATGCCACAGTATACTTTCATTGATGACAAGGCGCCTTCAAAGGTCGATGGTGTGAGCCTCATTGAGGAGAACGGCGAGAGAGTGCTTGTGTGGCTGCTTGGCAAGGAAGCCGCCAAGGACGAGCAGAATGCTCCCTACCGTTATGTTGTCTACTGTTTTGCCAATGGCGAGAAGGTGAAACTTGACAAGCCGGAGAATATCATTGCCATAACATCGAAACCCTATTTTAGATTGCCCAAGGAGTTGGACGGCAAATATACCTTTGTGGTGACAGTGCTGGACCGCCTGCAGAACGAGTCAAAGGGTTGCAAGTACAAAGTGAAGTTGTAAGGGTATGGATGGACTCGAGATTTTTGAACTGAAAGAGGCTTGCAACAGTTTTGTGGAGCCTGTGAACCGTCTGCTCTCGCAGCTGTCGTCATCGGGTGTGTGCGTTGATGCCGGGCAGTTACAGGCATTGGTGGAGTGTGAGGCATCGCATATGTTCCTGGCGAGGTATAACGGCGAGGTGGTGGCTATGCTCACGTTGGGTGAGTATCTTGCTCCCACGGGCCGCAAGATGTGGATTGAGGATGTGGTGGTTGACACTGCCGTGCGCGGGTTATCCATAGGCCGTGCCATGGTGGAGCATGCAATAGAGTATGCCAAGGGACTTGGCAACGGTGTGCTGATGCTGACGTCGCGTCCGTCGCGCATTGCGGCGAACGGCCTGTACCGCTCCAGCGGGTTTGAACAGAAAGAGACGAATGTATACAAGATGAACATAAAGTAAAAAGAAGCGCAATTGCGCTTCTTTTTACTTTATAGCTTTGTTATCTGTTTAAGGTTGTTGAGCAGTGCCAGTTGTGCACGGTGCTTGGCCATTGCGATGGTGCATTGTACACGCTTGGGCTCCATCTGGTCGAGCGGCTTGCTGTTCTTGATGTATTTCCAGATGACGGGAGCAGCCTCAAGGGCGCTGTTGCCATCTATGACAAGCATGCGCAGTATCACCTGGTCGCGCAGGCACAGCATGTTGAATGCCTCCTTGATGGGGTACTCCTGTATCTCTTCCTCCTCTTCTACAAATTCAGCCATCTGTTCGTACATGTTCTGCGACGATGGAACGAAAAGCCGCTCCAGCTCTCTCTTCTCTACAAGCCTCTTGTGTATGAAATGGTTGGTTGTGCAGTAGGCAAGATAGGTGTAGAGACTGGCTCCGTTCTTGCTTTTCCAGCCTCGCAGTACAGTCCAATTGTCTTTTGAGAGAAATTCATAGAACTCTCCCCACAGTTGTTTTTCGCTCTCGCAGTGGTATATGTTTGAAGATATATACCTGAGGAATTGCCTGCATTTCTTGGTAAAGAAATAGTTGTGCAATTGTTCATCTGCAGGAGTGGCTGTGAGTCTTTCAATGAGCTCCTGGTCGCTCAATGTTGAAAATTTGTCGCAGTTGCTTGACATCATTATTTCTTGAAATCAATGTAGAATGTGCTGTATATGTTTGATTGCGCGTTGTATGTAAAACCGCTCTCTACATCACCGACAAGGCTGTAATTGTTGGTCGTTTCTGTAGATGTAGTGGTGGTGTTGCTGCTGTTGTGCTTCAGATATCCGCTGTGCTTCTCTTCGGCAAGGAGGTATGGCGTGCTCTTGCCAAAATATCCCATTGCTGCGAACACCTCGGGCAATCCTCGTTGTACAAAGGGAAGCAACTGGGTGCCTGAATAGATGTATACGCTGTCGTTGTTGTAGGTGTAATCGAACTTGTCGTATTCAATGATTCCTTTAACATGGTTGTCCTTGAGCACTGTTATACCGGTGAGCTGGTATGCGTTCCAGTCATAGGTGTATGTGATTTTGCTCTCCTCGTCGCAGAATGTGCTTGAGATGCAGATGTCGCCGCTGTAGATGAACTCTCTTTCGCTGGTCTTGATGACTGGCTCAACCGAGTCGCTCTCGTAGTGTGCGATGGTGGTGGATATCTTGCTTATGTATCCGTCGGCGTTGATTGCGATGTTGTCCGAAATCTTCTGCGAGTATTTGCTGGCGATTCCTCCCTGCTGCTGGTTGTATTCGAGATGCGATTGCACGGTTATGGCATCCTGCTTGTCGTGGGTCTTGAAATAGTAGATCTTGCTGTCTCTCTTTTCGTTTTTTGTATCGCCACTCAGTGTCGTGTAATTATAATCGTAGCTGTACTGCGCAATTCTGTTCGAGGCGTCCTTTACGATGTTTGTCCAATTCTCGCTCTCCAGAATGCTTGAGGTAGCCTTTACGGCAGTAATTGATGATGCATAGAACTCGCCTTTTGTCTCTTCGTCGAACGGATTGTAGATGTTCTCTTCCCCGTTGTCGCAGGAAGAAACGAATAATACGGCAAACAAGAGTGCTGCTATGCCAAAAAACTTTTTCTTCATAATAAATGATGTTTTTCTTGGTTATTGGTTATTGTTTATCTGTTATTGTCAGCGGTTTGTGTAAAAATCAAATGCTTCAAAGATGTCTTCTTTGCTGCAATTATGCACGGTTGGCGTGTTGCCGTCTTTTAACAGGCACACAGCGCGCAATGACTTTTCGTCCATCTCTTTGAAGATGGTCCCATACATGTTGCAGTCGAACGAGAAACGGCTATAGTTATCCTGTATATGGTGCACGAAGGTATGAAGTCTGGCCGTAGGGTACTGCTCCAACACTGCCGAGAGGAACAGTGAACAGGTGTATGCGGCCGAGGCAATCTCTTCGTTCTTGCCGTTGTACAGCTTTGCAAATGCTGTTGCAAACGGTTCTCCGAATCCTGCCGGTGGCGCAATGCCCAATATCTTTTCAAAGGCAATGTCTATGCCTGGCGCGTGGCTCTTCTCGCTCATCTTTTTCTTTTCATTTCACAAATATAGTGTATGATGGTAAAAATTGTTCTGTTTTATGCCGTATATTTGCAAAATATTTTAAACTTTTGCTTAATAATGCAGTCATATATACTGTAAAATGAAAATAAATTGATGATACATATGAAAAAAAATCTAATGTTTTTGTTGTTGGTTCTCTCTTCGGCCGTTTATGCGCAGAAGAAGGACGGAACACTTACCGCCGAGATTTACAACAAGGAGACCGGCGAGGCCATGACTTCGGCTATCGTACAGCTCTATTCGTTGCCCGACTCTGTCTTTAAGGTTGGTGCAACCAGCGATCTTGACGGTAAGATAAGCGTCAAGGTAAATCCCGGCAAGTTTTTTGCCAAGGTGTCATATGTGGGTTGCCGCACAATAACAAAAGACGTTGTTATTGAGGCCGGAAAGGTGTGCGAACTTGCACGTATTGATTTGGTGCCGACAGGCAAGATGCTTGATGACGTTGTTGTCAGCGAGGAGGTTCCGCCTGTTGTGGCTGCCGAGGATACGCTTGTTTTCAACACTGCAGCATTCCGTGTGCCCGAGGGGTCGATGCTTGAGGAACTTATAAAAAAATATCCCGGTGTCACCATTGAGGAGGACGGTACTATCAAAATCAACGGAAAGACTGTCAACCGCATTCTCATGAAGGGTAAGGATTTCTTTGGCACTGACAAGGATATGGCGCTTAAGAATATCTCTGTGGATGCAGTTGACAAGGTGAAGTTCTATGACAAGAAGAGCGACTTCTCACGTATCACCGGAATTGATGACGGTGAGGAGGAGACCGTGCTCGACCTGCAGATGAAGAAGGGCGTTGCCGATGGTTTCTTCTCTAATACCGATGCCGGTGGCGGTGCTGATTTCAGTGCCGAGCATCTGCTCTATCGCTTGCGCAACACAACCAGCTACTACAACGACGATGCGCAGTACACCCTTGTGCTGTCGGCAAACAACGTGGGCGACCAGGGCTTCTCCGATGGCCGTGGCCGTGGTTTCGGCGGCTTTGGCGGCAGTGGAATCTCTTCGCCCAAACGTGCCGGTTTCAACTTCGCATACGAGAACGAGAAGATTGAGTTTGGCGGTAACGTGCGCGGCGACCATGTGAGTAACGACGTGAAGAGCTGGACCTCGACCGAGACCTTTATGCCACAGATTGACCGAAACCAGTTCTCAAACGGCCGCAGCACAAGCTTGAACGGCAGAATGAACCTGAATGTCAACTTCCGCTTTGAGTGGAAACCCGATACCATGACAAACATCATTCTGACCCCGACCGTGAGCTATTCGAACAACGACTTTTGGAACGAGAGCCACACGGCAACGTTCAACGAGAATCCGTTCGACTATGAGACGGATTATGCCAAGGAATCGTATGGCGACGTGTCGGATGTATTGAAGAGCATCGCGGTGAACGACAATGCCAATGAGTCGCTCTCTTTGGGTGAGAATTTCTCGACGAGTGCAAGGTTGCAGGTGAACCGCCGATTGAACAAACCCGGACGTAACATAACTCTCAGGGGTAACTACTCATACTCGTACAGTGAGAGCGAGAGCTTCTCATTGAATAAGGTGAACTATTTTCAGGTTGCAGGCATGGCTACAAGGCAGCAGCGCTATTCGACCACTCCCGGCAAGAACTGGAGCTACAATGTGAACCTCAGCTATACCGAACCTTTGCTCAAGAACCTGTTCCTGCAACTCAGTTACGGCTATAACCAGAGCTACAAGAACAGCGACCGTGCGACATACAGGTTCGACGACCTTGCCGATTATATACTTGAGGTAAGCCCGGACTTTACACGTCCTGAATTGCCTGCCGACTTGGCTCCTTACCTTGACAATGACTTGAGCCGTTTCTCAACCTACCGCACACAGCGTCACGAGGTGGGTGCCACATTCAGATATGTGACAGAGAAGATTAATCTGAATGCCGGTGTCACTTGGTTGCCACAGCAGACCGAGCTCGACTACAAATATCAGGGTATTGACACGCTCTTTACCCACAGGGTGCTCGACTATGTGTCGCCGAACATCCGTTTCCGCTACAGGTGGTCAAAGCAGACAACATTGAATGTGCGCTACCGCGGTTCTACATCGCAGCCTTCAATGACCGACCTTATTGACATTACCGATGACTCTAACCCATTGAACATCACAAAGGGTAATCCCGGCCTGAAGCCTTCGTTCTCTAACAATGTGAATGCGAACTTCAACACATACAATACCGAGGCACAGCGTGGTATCAATGTGTTTGCCGGCTATTCAAACACTATCAATGCCATTACACGCAAGGCTACTTATAACGAGGAAACCGGTGCCACAACAACACAACCCGAGAATATCAACGGTAACTGGAACGTGAACGGTGGATTCGTATTCAACTCGGCTGTGCCGGCGAATACCAAGTTCACTTACAGCACATACACCGATGGCGGTTACTCCGAGAGGGTGTCATACATAAGCATGCAGGGTGTACAGGGTAGTGTCAAGAGTCTTGCAAAGACCGTGAACGTGAGCGAGCGTCTGACAGCAAACTACCGTGCCGATAACTTCGATATATCGCTCAACGGTTTTGTGCGTTACTCGCACTCAAAGTCAACTGCACAGCCCGAGGACAGGATGAACGTCTTCAACTTCTCCTACGGTCCAAGCGTGAACTATACATTGCCTTGGTATAACATAAAGATTTCCACAAACCTGTCAATGAGCAGCCGTCGTGGTTACAGCGACCCCAAAGCGAACACCGATGAACTGCTTTGGAACGCGCAACTGTCGGCAAGCTTCTTGCCGAAGAATGCATTGACTGTCTCTTTGCAGCTGTTCGATATACTGCAGCAGCAGAGCAATATCAGCCGTGTTGTCGAGGCACTTTACCGCATGGATTCGGAGAGCAATGCAATCTACAGCTATGGTATGTTGAACCTCTCATATAAGTTCAACAACACCGGTGGTAATGAAAAGAAAGGTAAAGGTGCGCGCGAATATGGAATGCCGGGAATGCCCCCTGCAGGTATGAGACCGCCGATGATGTAAAATCAGAATTGTGAATATAGACAAAATAGCATCGCCTGTCAGCGATGCTATTTTGTGTTGGTATTTTCCGTTTCCCGTTTTAATCACACTTTGCGTGTGTTTGAACCTCGGCTGCATTCGCCGAAAGTAAGCTTTGCGTTTCGCCCGTTAGCACGAGCTTTCACCTTTCCGTTTAAAATAGAATCTCCCAACTATTGGTGATTGTTACCACAAGGATGTATATGCCATAGACAACCTTTATACCGGTTGTGAGCATGAAGGCTACGAATGACATTGCAGCTACTTTCAGTGCTTTCGATGATGGAGTCTTGGCTATGAGTTCTCCAATATATGCACCGAGGAAAGGACCCAACAAAATACCCGGTATGCCAAGGAATAGACCTACTACAAGACCTATGGTAGTTCCCCAGGTGCCATATTTTGTACCACCCGATTTCTTCGCAAACCATACAGGTGCAACATAATCGAGTAAGGTGATGACACCGGCAAGTATACCGCAGATTACTACAGAGGTCGTGGTTATGTCGTTCCCGTTGCAGAAAATGAGCAGAATCATTGCTACAAAACTGACGGGTGTGCCGGGTAGACCGGGAAGTACAGCTCCAATAACACCTACGAGGGCGCACAGGAGCGCAAGGATAATAAGCAGAATGTCCATGTTTTTTTGTTTCTTCGTTTTTTATATTCTATCTGTTGCAAAGTTAATGCATAATTGTTTAATAAAACCCAATATTGACTTTTTTAACCGGTAAATGACTATCTTCGCAAAGAAAATACCATATACTATGATTAAGGATATTGTTTTTGATTTCGGTGGAGTGTTGACCACAATAGATACAGAGAGAGCACTGGCTCGTTTCAAGGCTTTAGGATTGGCTAATCCCGCTGATTATATTAATTCTTATTGCCAGAAAGGGCCTTTCTTTGCTCTTGAGAACGGAGATATTGATGCAGCTGAATTCTGCAGACAATTGGGGGGACTATGTCAAAGGGATATCAGTTATGACGATGCAAAGTTTGCATGGTGTGGTTTCATAACCAGGGTCCATGTCGATTTTCTTGAGTTTCTGCAGCAGTTGCGTCCGGGGTATCGCCTTTCGGTGTTGAGCAATACCAATCCATTTATTCAAGGTTGGGCACGCACCCCGCAGTTCACTCCTTGCGGCAAATCGCTCGATGACTATTTCGATAACCTGTTTCTGAGTTATTGTATGGGGTGTTCAAAACCCGGTGAGGATATATACCGCAAAATGCTTTCCGATGGTTCAATGGTTGCCGGTGAGACTTTGTTTATTGATGACAGTGACAAGAATCTTGAGACTGCTGCGAATTTGGGTATAAGAACCTTGAAGGTTGTGAACGGTGAGGATTGGCGCGAGAAGTTACTTGAATTTCTTGAAGTGTGGGAATGAATGCTCGTTGAAATCCACTCATGCAGGTGTGTTAATCCCTTTATGTGTTAAAAGAAACTAAATTACTTTTAAAAAGTTTCTTAATGTTTATCTTCGCGAAAGATATTCAGGTGAATGGACTGGAATACTTCATTTGCAATGGGCGTTTTATATTGGTTATATTGGATAGTTGTTGTATCCGTTATAATCAGAGTGGTGCTTAGGAATCACGATACCGTAAAGACACTTGCGTGGATTATGGTATTTGTCTTCATACCTTTTTTTGGCCTATTGCTTTACTTCTTTTTCGGGCGCAATACACGCAAGAAAAGGATGGCCGGCAAGCGTCTGATGTCGCAGATAAAGCAACGCGGCGCATTTTGGCCTATGAGCCGTGTCAAGGGTGAAATACCGGATGAATATCAGGCTCTTGCCACGTTCTTTGAGAATGCTTCGTCGGCATCACTCTTGCCTTTTGATGGTGCCGATGTCATATCTGATACACATCTGTTTGCCGAACGTCTTTTCGAGATGATACATTCGGCCGAAAAACACATACATCTGCAGTTCTATATTATAGAAGACGATGATTTTGGGCGTCGTCTTCGCGATGCTCTTGTGGAAAAGGCAAGGCAGGGTGTGGAGGTCAGGCTTATATATGACAGTGTAGGCTGTTGGAAAGTGCGCGGGACGTTTTTCGACAGCATGCGTTCTGCAGGTGTACAAGTAGAGGAGTTTCTTAAAATCTATTTCCCGCTTCTGTCGAACAGGGTAAATTATCGCAATCACAGGAAAGTGGTAGTGGTGGACGGCATAGTGGGCATGGTCGGTGGTTGTAACATTGCCGACCGATATCTCCATGGTGTGAACGGTGGCTGTTGGCGGGACACGATGCTTTTGTTGCGTGGGGCAGCTGTCAATGGACTGCAGGTTGCATTCGCCATCGACTGGTATTTCGCAAATCGCATGCTGATAAAGGGAGAACGTTATTTTCCTGTTATCGGCAGTGGTGGCAAATCCTATGTTCAAGTGGTTACATCCAATCCGGTAGGTGATGTGAGGGCTATTGTTGCCGGATATATGAAGATATTGTCTCTTGCGAAAAGCCATGTATATCTGCAGACTCCGTATTTCATGCCCGATGAGGCCTTTTTGCAAGTTTTGAAGAACTGTGCGATGTCGGGTGTGGATGTGAGGCTGATGATTCCCGAACATTCGGACAGTGTTGTGGCCGATTTTGCTGCAATGTCACATCTTGGTTCTTTACTCGATTCCGGCGTCAAGGTCTATCTTTATCGTGGTGGAATGTTGCATGCAAAGACAATCGTGGGCGACGGCAATCTTTCGTCGATAGGTTCAACGAATCTCGATTCAAGGAGCTTTTTCTATAATTTTGAAGTTGGCGCTTTTGTGTATGACAAGGGGGTTGCAGCGAAGATGCAGAAAGCGTTCCTGAATGACATGAAACAATGCCGCAGACTTACGTTGAACGAGTATCACCGACGCTCCGTATATAGACGCTGCGCCGAATCGTTCATAAAATTATTTTCTCCGTTGCTGTGATTGGGATAGGGAGTGTTGCACGGTGGTTGTTTATAGTGCATCAAGTTCCATCTTAATGCCAAGCAGTTCGTTCTTTATGGCTGTGAGGCGGTCTATGACATTACTATTGGTCTCGGCTGTCACTTTACCGGCTCCATTCTTCAATTGCTTTTTTGCACCTGCAAGGGTTAGCTTGCAATCCCTTACAAGGTGGCAGATGGTACGCAAGGTGTTTATGTCATTTTTGGTGTAGCGGCGCACACCATTCGCACCTTTGTATGGCGATACCTGTGGAAACACGCTCTCCCAATAACGGAGTGTGGTTTCTGTTACCGACAATTCCTTTGCCACTTCCTTGATGGAGTAGTACATCTTGAGGTCCTTATTGGTGTTGAGTGCCATATCAGTCGTATATTTTTCCGTGGTTCTCGGCCATTTGGAGCATCTGGTCGTATCCATCAGCGTCCAAATCCATAAAGTAGTAGTTGATCGGGTTTACATGATTGCCCTTGACGATAACCTCGTAATGAAGGTGAGGACCGGTGCTCTTGCCCGAGTTGCCGCTGAGTGCAATCTGCTCGCCACGTACAACCTGCTGTCCCTTCTTGACAAGGAACTTCTTGTCGAGCAGGTGGGCATAGAGTGTCTTGTAACCATATCCGTGGTCAATGACTACCGTGTATCCATAACCCGACATCCACTTGGCACTCTCTATCACGCCATCGGCTGTGGCATATACAGGTGTCTTCTTGTCGCATGAGAAGTCCATGCCTTTGTGGAACGTGCGTACGTTGTAAACGGGGTCAATCCTGTATCCGTAACCCGATGCAGTGCGTTTGAGGTCGCGGTTTGCAATGGGCTGTATGGCCGGTGTGTGGCGCAGACGTATCTTTGAATCTTTGTCAAGGGTAACAATCTCGTCGAACGATTTTATCTGCATGTAAAGCTGCTTCTCGAGCAAGTCAATCTTCTGAGTTGTTTCGACAAGCAGTTCCGAGTTGTCCATCTTCAGCAATTCGTCGTAGCGGTTGGTTCCGCCATATCCGGCATTCCTTACATCGGCCGAAATCGGTTCTGCATCAAGCATCACCCTGTACAGGTTGTCGTCGCGTTGTTGTATTTCCTGCAGAACAAGTGTGGCGTCATCAAGGCGCTTGGAGAGAATGCGGTATTGTGCAAGAATCTGTGAATTCTCGTTCTCCAACTCTTCGACAGATGGTTTGTCTATGAAAAAATGGAACAGCAGGAATGTTCCGGCACCGAGTACTATGAAAAACAACGCACGGCGAAGACCTGTGAAAAACCTTTGCGCAGGATTGGGAATTACAGGCTCATAAGTTTTAGTGTCGGGGTTGAATATGTAGTACTTCTTTCGCATTGCTCTTTATTATTATGGCAAAAATAGTAAAATGTTCAATTTTCTCCAAATATAATCCGTTCAAAGCGTGCTTTGTGGATAAAGATGAATTGTTGAGGTCAATATTATTTGTACTTACTGCATTTATTTTGCCAAAATGTTGTAAATTTGCGCTGTTTATGCGTATGCGTGCATGTTGCCTGCGCGTGAATATAAAGTTACAAGAAAAATTAAAGAAAGTAAATATGCTCACATCTAAAGAAATCAGAGAATCATTCAAAAAGTTTTTTGAAGAGAAGGGTCACCTTATCGTTCCTTCGGCACCAATGGTTGTGGAGGACGACCCGACACTTATGTTTACCAATGCAGGTATGAACCAGTTCAAGGATATAATTCTTGG
>JAZRGF010000378.1:0-1083 GCA_045644005.1 Bacteroidaceae bacterium
GGTTACAGCAATGGTTGATGAACATTACATTGACCGTGTGGCAACCGGCCTTACTGCCTCATTCGTCCGCCGCGACAACAGTTACGATATGTTGCTGCGCAAGGTCTACCCCGAGGTGCGCGAGGGAAAATTCAAGGTCGACCTCACATTTACCGGTGAACTGCCCGACAATATCCGCTCCGGCCAGACATACAACCTTAATCTGCAACTTGGGCAGCCTGTCGAGGCGGTGTATATCCCGCGTGGTGCCTTCTTCCAGAAGACCGGTGGCCGTTGGGTATATGTTGTAGATGCTGCTGGTGAAAAGGCCTACCGCCGCGAGATTCGCATAGGCCGTCAGAATCCAAGATTCTACGAGATACTCGAAGGCCTTGCACCGGGTGAGAAGGTTATAACCTCGTCGTATGACAATTTCGGCGACAACGAAGAACTTATTCTGAAAGTAGGAAAGTAATAAAAAACAATAACCATGTACATTAAGAATTTCATAACATTGCTGAAGCGTTACACTACATCGTCGGTGCTCAACATTCTTGGAATGGCATTGGCCTTTGCTGCGGTGTACCTGATAATGGTGCAGGTGAATTACGACCTGTCGTATAACAAAGGCATACCCAATGCCCGTAACATCTATCGTCTAGAACATCCCAATTTTGCCGAGGAGGGGTATTGGGATATCACTTGGCCGCGCCAGTTGCCCGACGATCTATGCAAGGATATTCCCGAGATTGAAAAGAGTGCCACAACAACACCTACCGGACATTTCAATATAAACTCCGTTTATTCGAGAAAGTTGGACGACCGCATAGACAATATCGAGTTGAACCTGTGTGAGACAGAGCATGAGGGACTGGAGATTCTTGGCATTGAGGTCATAGAGGGCTCGCTCGAAAATGTGATAGACCACTATTCGTTGGTTCTTAAAGAGTCTGCTGCAAAAAGGTTCAATCTCTCTGTAGGTGATGTATTGTGCTACGGCCGCGATGCGAATGAGGAGAATGCAACAGCTACAGTAGTCGCAATATGCAAGGACACTCCTTCACCAAGTATTCTTGACGGTACAGATGGCTGGGGTGGTATGTC
>JAZRGF010000379.1:0-6993 GCA_045644005.1 Bacteroidaceae bacterium
TCAAATCGCGAACCTGTCATCCCGACAGAGCGTAGCGACGAGGGATCTCTGAATCCGCGTATAATGAGATTCCTCACACAAGGTTCGGAATGACAAAATACGCTAAATTTTAGTATAAATTCTTATATCGAACTCACGTTATTTACGCACGCAGTGCGATTAAAGCAAAAGCGGAAAGATTGTTGACTTTTCCGCTTTTTGCTTTTCAGTTTTGAGATTTTACCTCAAACCTTATAATTTTCAGTTTTCACCTTTCCCCTTTCCGTTTTCCGATTTCACCTTTCCGATTTCACCTTTCACCTTTCCGTTCTCCTAAACCAGTCCTAATTTCTTTGCAAACTCCCAAATGACCATCCCGGCTGTTACCGACACGTTCAATGAATGCTTGGTACCGAACTGCGGAATTTCAATGGCACCGTCCGAGGCATCAACCACAATTTGTTGCACACCCTTCACCTCATTGCCAAGCACAACGGCATAACGTTCACCGGGAACTGTCTCAAAGTTCTGCAATGCAATGCTACCCTCGCAAAGCTCAATCGAATATACCTTATAGCCCTCGCCGCGCAAAGCCTCGACAGCATCCATCGTAGACTCAAAATATTGCCACTCGACAACATCCTCGGCACCAAGGGCTGTCTTGTGTATCTCGGCACTGGGCGGCGTTGCAGTTATGCCGCACAACATTATACGCTCCAGGCGGAAAGCATCGCCCGTGCGGAACACCGAACCCACGTTATGCAGGCTGCGCACATTGTCGAGAACCACAACCAGAGGGAGTTTCTCGGCCTGCGCAAACGCATCGCGGTCAATGCGCCCCATCTCTGTTACAAGTTTCTTCCTGTTCATCGATATCTGCTCCAGTCAATTTTTCTCATATCACCCTCACGCTCATACGCTGTATTCAGTGCAAGAGCCGCCGCAACATTATGCGACACATGTCCATTCTTTGCAATTTTCAGGTAATCCCAAAGCAAATTGCGGTAATCGGGGTGTGCACAGTTCTCAATCAACAGACGGGCACGTTCATCGGGTCCCTTGCCACGCAGGTCGGCTACTCCCCACTCCGTTGCAACAACACGCACATCGTGCTCGGTGTGGTCGGCATGAGTAACCATTGGCACAATGGAACTTATGGCTCCGCCTTTCTGTGTCGAAGGGGTCATGAATATCGAGATATATGCATTACGTGCAAAATCACCCGAACCGCCAATACCGTTCATAAGGCGCGTACCACCTATGTGCGATGAGTTCACACAACCATACAGGTCAACTGCAATAGCCGTGTTCATGGCTATAAGACCTAGACGACGTATAACCTCGGGGTGATTCGAAATCTCCGATGGGCGCAGAATGAGCCTGTCGCGGAAAAAGTCAAGATTGTCATACACATGCTGCAGACACTCCTGGCTCAAAGAGAGCGAACAGGTGCTGCCGGCCTTTATACGTCCACATTCCATGAGGTTGATGACCGAATCCTGCAACACCTCGGAATAGAGGTCGAGCGGAGGCAGTTCATTATTGTCACCAAGCGCCTTGAGCACTGCATTCGCGACATTGCCGATACCGCTCTGGATTGGCAGACCGGTCGCCGGGATTATTCCACGTTTTATATCATTCAGTATAAAATTGACGACATTCTCACCTATCTTGCGTGTCACAGGGTCAAGTTCCTTGAAGATGACCTGCTCATTGGGCATACACACCTCAACAATGCCCACAACCTTCTTTGGATCTACCTGGACATATGGCTTGCCAATCCTGTCGGCCGCATTGTAAATCGGTATCTCCTTGCGATAAGGAGGGTCCTGCGGTTCATACACATCGTGCAGTCCCATTGTATGGTGATAGGTGTTGCGCTCAATGATAATCCTGTCGGCAAGGTTGGCCACAGTCTGGCCGATGCCGCCGGCCGTTGTCAGATAGACCTTTCCATCGGGGGTAATATCTATCGCCTCAAGAATGGCGACGTCAACCTTGCCCAAATATCCATAGCGCAAGTCCTGAGCCATGAGTGAAAGATGGAGGTCGGCATAGACAATCTCCTTGTTGTTGATTGCCTCGCGCACCGTGGGGTTCGAAATGAACGGGGCACGGAAGTTCAATGCCCTGGCACGCGCAAGCGTGCCGTCGATTGAATCGCCGGTCGAGGCTCCGGTATAAAGGTTTATCTTGAATGGTTTACCTGCTGCATGAGCCTCCTCGGCGCGTTTTGCCACCTCGGGGAGCACCGTCTTGGGCGTACCGGAAAGGGTAAAACCACTAATGCCCACACCATCGCCGTCATTTATATAACAAGCAGCTTCCGCAGCTGTCAAAACAGGATAATTCATAGCAATTTGTATGTTTTTTAATACTTCCTATTAAAAATCTCGGAATAGATGAATGCACGCTTTGCCTCGGACTTGCCATGCAACCGCACAAGACGCTCTTTTGCAGCTGCCCCACCTTCACTTTTTTCGGGAACAGGTATCTCTGCCGCTACAGGCTGAACCGGGCGCGGTTGGGGTTGGGGTACAGTTCCCGATGCACTACCATTCCATACACGTTTCTGCTTTGCCCTTGAAGAGCGTTTTTTGGACGTCTTCTCCGGTGCGGGAGCCACAAATTCCGGTACAGGTGCAGGTTCCAGAACCTCCACCTCGGGGAAGCTCTCGCCGAAGACCCGCTTGCCTTCACCGGTGGAAGAGCCAAGGTTTTTCACTACATAGACGATTGAATATATTGCGCCTAATACAAGCAATGAAACTATTGAGCCCATATCAATCCTGTTTTTGATTCAAGAATACCTTCTGCAACTCGTCGAACAGCTCGCCACGTGTAAGACGGCCGTCTTTCAGGCAAACGACATCAACCTCGCCCTTCAATGAAAGCGAGCCGTCGGCAAGGTTATATATATCCTGCTGAAAAATGAGTTTCGCCCCCTTACGTCTTGTATTAACACAAACCACAAACCTGTCACCACCGCGCAAAGGACGTTTGTACTCAAGTGTTATCTTTGAGACCATAAGATCGACCCCCGCAGTGTGCAACTGTGAAAAACTGCCACCTATCTGTTCGAGGAACTCGTGACGTGCATATTCAAGATAGTGCTGGTAGTTGGCATTGTTTACCACGCCCTGGACATCGCACTCATAATCGCGCACCTTCATCTCCAGCCTGTAGATATATCCTTCCATAATTTCAGCCGTTATCTACCGCGAATATACAACAATAAAATAATTAATATAGTTTTTACAAGAAATTTATAGATTTTATTTGCTAAATTTGCAATGATTGAGGCAATGGAAGCGAAAGAGATACAGAACATATACGCAGCACATCCCGGCGTTGACGCCCTGATGCAGTTGCGCGAAGAGGGGGGCAGAAAGCAGGCTCTCCTCGAAGGATTATTGGGCAGTTCGGTTGCAATGACCTTGTGCGGATTCAAGCAGCGCGCGCCCGAGCAGACAATATTGGTAGTAATGAACGATGCCGAAGAGGCCGGATATCTCTATCACGACATGATGCAGATTGCCGGCGACAACAGCATCCTGTTCTTCCCCTCGTCATTCCGCAGGGCAATGAAGTATGGACAGGAGGATGATGCCAACCGCATTCTGCGCACCGAGGTGATGAGCCGTCTTGCAGGCCGCCGCAAGGAAGGACTGGTTATTGTAACGCACCCCGACGCTCTTGCCGAAAAAGTGGTGTCGCAACAACAGCTGGAGGAAAAGACCCTAGCCATATCCGTTGGCGACAACATAAGCCGCGACGAGGTGGAGAAACGGCTTGCCGCACTAAAGTTCAAGGAGGTAACCTACGTATATGAGCCCGGAGAGTTTGCTGTGCGAGGCAGTCTCATTGATATATTCTCCTTTTCATCGGAATATCCCTACCGCATCGATTTCTTTGGCGACGAAGTAGAGAGCATACGCACATTCACCGTTGAGGACCAGCTGTCGAAGGAACGAACAGACGAAGCCGTCATAGTGCCCAAACTCTGCGGCAGCGAAGCTGTGGCAATAACAGGCTTCCTGCCAAAAAATGCAATCCTGATAACAAAGGACATCACATTTGTCAAAGGTTGCATTGACAAGCTCAACACCGAAGGCTTCACACTGCAGGCCCGTCTTTCGGACGAATCCCTGCCACAGATGCCGCAGCTGATGACATCCGACGAGCTTGAACAGTATGCAAAGAGCACCAGACATTGGCAACTGCGTCCACAAGCAGGAGGCAACAGGACAAAAGTCAAGTTCGACACGTCGCTGCAGCCACTTTTCCACAAGGACTTTGACCTTGTAAGCCAGAATTTCAAACGTCTTCTTGACGAGGGATACAAGCTGTACCTACTCACCGACGACCTACACCAGGCCAACCGTTTGAAGGCTATCTTTGAGGAGCGTGGCGACGAGATACCGTTCACCCCAATAGGACGTACAATACACGAGGGATTCTGTGACAACACACTGAAAATCACCCTTTTCACCGACCATCAGTTATTCGGGCGCTTCCACAATTTCCGTCTGCGCAGCGAACGTGCACGCAACGGCAAGGCAGCACTCACCATCAAGGAGCTCAAGGAGTTCGGCATTGGCGACTACATAGTGCACATTGACCACGGCATTGGCAAATTCGGCGGCTTGGTACGCATCCCAAACGGAGAGGTGACACAGGAAGCCATCAAACTCATATACCGCAACGACGACGTTGTCTTTGTCTCAATCCACAACCTGCACAAGATTTCCAAGTACAGGGGCAAGGAGGGCGACGCCCCACAAGTGAGCAAACTGGGTACAGGAGCCTGGGAGCGCATGAAGGAGCGCACCAAGAACAAGATAAAGGACATAGCACGCGACCTCATAAAGCTATACTCCCAACGCTACAAGGAGGAGGGTTTTGCATTCTCACCCGACAGCTACCTGCAGAACGAGCTTGAGGCAAGCTTCATATACGAAGACACCCCCGACCAGTTCAAGGCCACCAACGAGGTGAAGCAGGACATGGAGCGCAAGCGCCCGATGGACCGCCTCATATGCGGCGACGTGGGCTTTGGCAAGACCGAGGTAGCCATACGCGCAGCTTTCAAGGCCGCTACCGACGGCAAGCAGGTCGCAGTGCTTGTGCCCACCACGGTACTGGCCTACCAGCACTACCTCACCTTCAAGGAGCGCCTGAAGGATTTCCCCTGCACCGTGCAGTACCTGAGCCGCGCCCGCAATGCAGCGACCACCAAAAAGGTGCTCGAAGAGATAAAGGAGGGTAAGGTGGATATTGTCATAGGCACCCACAAACTCACAAGCAAAGAGGTGAAGTTCAAGGACTTGGGTTTGCTCATCATTGACGAGGAGCAGAAGTTCGGCGTTGCCGTGAAGGAGAAACTGCGCCAGCTGAAGGTGAACGTTGACACACTCACCATGACCGCCACCCCAATACCACGCACACTGCAGTTCTTCATTATGGGAGCACGTGACCTCTCCGTCATACAGACCCCACCACCAAACCGTTACCCCATCCACACCGAGATACACAATTTCGATGCCGAGGTAATAAAGGAGGCCATCAGTTTTGAGTTGAGCCGCAACGGCCAGGTATTCCTCATCACAAACAGGATATCGGGAATGGAAGAGCTTGCCACTCTCATAAGACGTCACGTTCCGGGAGTGCGCGTATGCATAGGCCACGGCCAGATGGAGCCCGCCGAACTTGAAAAGAGACTATATGAGTTCATAAACCACGACCACGATGTACTTATCGCCACCTCCATTGTGGAGAACGGAATAGACATACCGAATGTAAACACCATAATCATAAACCAGGCACAGAACTTTGGACTGAGCGACCTGCACCAGATGCGCGGTCGTGTAGGACGCGGCAAGCGCAAGGCATTCTGCTACATGCTCACCCCGCCACGCGAGAGCCTGAGCACCGATGCACGCCGTCGTTTGGAGGCCATAGAGAGCTTCAGCGAACTGGGCAGCGGAATGAGCATTGCCATGCAGGACCTTGACATACGCGGTGCAGGCAACCTGTTGGGTGCCGAGCAAAGCGGCTTCATTGCCGACCTGGGCTATGAGACCTATCAGAAGATTCTTGCCGAGGCTGTGCAAGAACTGAAGGAGGATGAATTTGCCGACATTCTGATGCAGGTGGAGAGCGAAACCGCCACCGACAGTTATGTAAAGGAGTGTTTTGTAGAGAGCGACCTGGAGCTGCTGTTCCCTGCCCTTTACGTCCCTGACAGCAACGAGCGCATACTGCTGTACCGAGAGCTGGACTCACTCACCGACAGCCGCGATATTGAAGCGTTCAGGGCAAGGATGCAGGACCGTTTCGGTACCATACCCAAGGAGGGCGAGGAGTTAATCAGAGTTGTCACCATGCGTCACAAGGCACAGAAACTGGGCATTGAAAAGATTGCCCTGAAAGGCGGCAGGATGAACATGGACCTTGTCGACACCCGCAACGAGCGCTACTACACCGGTGAACTCTTTGGCAGAATAATGGGCTACATCCCTACCAGCCAGTTCAAATGCAAGGTACGCGAGGGGGACGGACGCTGCATAATCACCGTTGAAAACGTGAAAAACGTGGAGACCGCACTTACTTTCATTGAGGAGATACAGCGACATGCCGATGCCGGCAAGCAGAGCGGCGGAGAAAGTTAGGCCCACCGCCTTGTCATACCGAGCAAAGCGAAGTATCTCACGGGGCGCCCATCCACCAGGAACAAAAACATTTGAAAACAAAACCATAAAAACAATTACAATATGAAAAAGACAAGACTATTTGGTTGCATTGCTGCAGCCATCATGCTGTCGGGCAGTGCAATGGCACAGAACAACGGCGGCATCGACTCACAGATGCTCAAGGAGCTGAACGACAGCTACAACCCCACAACAGCCGAGAAGGCACTCCAGAACATCCTGCTCTCGCAGCCCATCAAGGGATTGGCACTGAACCAGGAGAACCTCAACGAACTGGACACCTATTTCAGCCACAGCGTACCAT
>JAZRGF010000380.1:0-1093 GCA_045644005.1 Bacteroidaceae bacterium
ACCGGCCTTTACGGTTGTTCCCTCCTCGGCAACAATGCGCTCCACCACTCCGCTCTCCAAAGGCGAGAGCTGCATGGTTGTAATAGGTTGCACTATGCCGTTGAGAGTGGCATAATCGTTGAACTCGCCCTGCTCCACTGCTGAAACAACAATTGTCGCAGTGTTCACACGAAGCGTCGAAGTGTTCTTTTTGAGCAACATCCACGCTATAAGCACCAGCAGGAGTAGTCCAAAAATGTAAGGCAGACTCTTCTTGCTCAGAATGGCGCGCCATCCTTTTTTCTTTTCCAATTTTATATCCATAGTTTCAAATTTATTATTTTCAATATCACCTTATGTCTCATTCAATTTCCACAAGCGGAATGCCGCTATAGTAGTCGACCATACGCTTCTCAATCATGTACTGCAGTTTCGAGCGCAGGCAGTCCGACTTTGCCTGCAGCAGCGTTGTTGCCGACATCTGAAGTTCGATTGCCGTTACAAGCCCCTTATCGAACTTTGCGGCTATGCCATCATATGCCAACTGAGCTGCCTCAATTTTCTTGACAGCCTGAATGTACTGTTTGCCATAACCCTCCATCTGTCTGCAAGCCTGCACCACTTCGCTCTCTACAGCCTTGCGTGTCGCCTCCATTTCAAGTTCGGCATTACGCAGTGCATTGCGCGATGAGCGTACCGAGGCTTTGCGGCTAAGATTCGAAAAGACTGGAATGGACATTGAAACGCCTACATATGCACCGCGATTATTATCAAGCTGTGTCCAGAATGCGGGATAAGCGGAATTGTTGAAGTTTGTATAATAGCTTGTTCCAACACCCCCCGAAAGGCTTATTGTAGGGAACCAACTGCCCTTTGCTTTCATATAGTTGAACTTGGACTCCTTCACAGCAAGCCCTGCTGAAACAACTTGTACGTTGGCAGAAAGTGCATTCTCTATAACACTCTCAAGCGAAACCGTGCCTACAGCGGGAAGTACATCGCCGGCAGTGGCAACCTCTAGGGCCTCGCCTTGCGGGTAGTTCATCACCTCGCGCAGTGCAATGTATGCCATTGCAAGGTTATTCTGCTGCTCGGTCAGCAAGTAGTCATAACC
>JAZRGF010000381.1:0-1485 GCA_045644005.1 Bacteroidaceae bacterium
CATCTGCAGCTGAAGAGCAGGTTCCCCTGTTCATCGACACAAGGCATTCCTGAATAGCCTTCGAGCGGAGACTGCGCAGACATCCCTGCATTCTCCACAAAAGGCAAAGAGCGCAACTTATCGGCAATGACACCGGCATCCCCTATTTTTGTAGAGAGTTGCGCAGCCATGAGCCTGTCGAACTTATAGCCATAATCGGCATTCACAACGTGGGATGCCTGCCTTGCGGTAACAAACAGGAATATCACCACAGCGACCGTTGCAGCAACCTGCACAATGAGCAGTGCCTTTTTCCACCAGGCACGGTTGTCACCGCCACGACGGAAAGCATAGTCTATGCTCACAAGCGAGAACAACACTGCCGGTACTATGCCGGCCACTGCAAAGCCAACAAGGCACACAAGAATCGGTATCCAAATGCGTTGCAGTGCAAAAAGATCGGCTACGTTGTATCCTAACAGTGCGAATATCTCGCCACGCAGACAACATATTACAACTGCAGCAACAACCACCGATGCGGCAAGCAACAGCACGGTCTCTACCAGCAGCATACCGAACACACCGGCACGCGAAGCTCCGTTGCACTTCATTGTGGCAATGGTGCGGCTGCGCTTTGCAAGAGCCGAAATTGTGAGCAGTACGTAATTGAGGCAAGCCACGACAAGGGCAATGAAAGCAATTGTTGCATAGAGTGCCTGCATCTGCTTCACATCACTGGCAACATATATGGTCGATGTCAAAGGAGCAAAATAAAATGTCTTCTGCCACTCCTTGCAATGCTCGGCTATACTATGTTTCTCAAGAAACGCAGGTATGGCGGCCTCAACCTCGGCAATGTCGGCACCGGGACGCAGTTTTATGAATGTAGAGTAACTGTCCTGTCCGGTCCATACCTCATCGTCACTATCATAGGGAAGATATTCAAGAATATCGAAATCACCTATTGACTGGTTTGCAGGCGGTGTCGCGAACACACCGGCAACAACCATAAGCCCCAGTTTCTTGCCCAATGGGTCCTCATCACCGAAATATTTTTTAGCAAGCCGCTCAGAAATCATCACCTCACCGGCAGCAGCACCATCGCTACTGAGAATGCGGTGGGCATCGCCACTTATTACCCCAAAGTCGAGGACATCAAAAAATGAGCTGTTTGTTTCCAAAGCCTTTGCCGTCATCAAATTGTCGGTGGTGCCGAAATTTTTTTCCACTTCAATAAAATGCACTGCTGCCTCTATCTGTGGCATATCAGCGACAAGATTAGGAGCCAGCGGCCTTACCTGCTTATCGGAAATGCCGAACTGCGGCGACTTTATCCACACTTGGTATACACGCTCCTTATCGGGAAAAAAGTCATTGAACGACATATTGAACCCCACGTATGAAAATACAAGAAGCGACACCGACAAGCCCAATGACAAAGAGAGCAACCTTGCCAGTGAATTGCCGCGATTTTTGAGCAGATAGCGGAATGTGTAGTTGAATAAA
>JAZRGF010000382.1:0-15434 GCA_045644005.1 Bacteroidaceae bacterium
GCAAGAGCGACGGCGCATTCGAAGAGAATTTCTCGCCGTTGAAGTGGGGCGGAAACTTCACCGAGGGCAACAGTTGGCACTATACATGGTCGGTGTTCCACGATGTACAGGGACTCATTGACCTCATGGGTGGCAAAAGGAGATTCGTGCAGATGCTGGATTCGGTCTTTACCACACCGCCACACTACGATGACAGCTACTACGGTTTCCCAATACATGAGATTCGCGAAATGACAGTGATGAACATGGGTAACTATGCCCACGGCAACCAGCCCGCGCAACACATGATATACCTTTACAATTATGCCGGCGAACCATGGAAAGCGCAGAGTAGGGTACGCGAGGTGATGGAGAAGATGTACACCCCCACACCCGACGGCTACTGTGGTGACGAGGACAACGGGCAGACATCGGCGTGGTATGTATTCTCGGCTTTGGGCTTTTACCCGGTGTGCCCTGCAAGCAATGAATAAGTGCTTGGCTCACCACTCTTTGAGTGCACAACGGTGCACCTTGAAAATGGGAAGCACATGGTCATTGATGCAAGGGACAACAGCGCCGGGAATGTATATATATCAAAGATGAAAGTTAACGGCAAGGAATATACACATAACTACCTTAGCCACGATGCGCTCACAAAAGGCGCAACGATTAAGCTGCATATGAGCAGCACCCCCAACCGTTCACGCGGCACAAAAGACGAGAATGCCCCATATTCATTCTCGAAGAGTGCTGAATAGGCAATATTTTAACCCAATTATTTTGCTATTGGATAAAATGTATTAAATTTGCAATGATGAAATTAACAGTTCTGTATTGTCATTTTGACAACCGACGGGAGGAAAAATCTCATTACGCTATTTTATGAGATACTTCACTGCGTTCAGTATGACATTAAAGAGGAGCATTAACTGATTTTTAATAAACATAAAGAAAATGAAAATCCTATTGACCGGTGGTGCAGGTTTCATTGGAAGCCACACCTTGATTGAGCTCACAGAGGCAGGCCACGAGGCTGTAGTAGTTGACAACCTTGACAACTCGTCTCCAATTTCTTTGAAGCGCGTTGCCAAAATCATTGGCAAGGAAGTACCTTTCTACAAGGTAGACATCCGTGACCGCGAAGGTTTGCAGAAGGTGTTCGATGAGCACAAGTTCGATGCATGTATCCACTTTGCAGGCTTGAAGGCTGTGGGCGAGAGCTGCGCAAAGCCACTTGAGTACTACGAGAACAACATGAACGGTACATTCGTGCTTGTTGATGTAATGCGCAAGAACGGTTGCAAGAATATGATTTTCTCTTCAAGTGCAACAGTATATGGCGACCCCGCTATCATTCCTATCACAGAGGAGTGCCCAAAAGGCCACTGCACAAACCCTTACGGCCAGACAAAGTCTATGTTGCAGGAGGTTTTGATGGATATCCAGAAGGCCGACAACGAGTGGAACATTGTTCTGTTGCGTTACTTCAACCCTATCGGCGCCCACAAGAGCGGTACAATTGGTGAGAACCCTAACGGTATCCCCAACAACCTTATGCCATACATCACACAGACAGCTGTTGGCAAGCGTGCCGAGCTTGGTGTATTCGGTGATGACTATGACACACACGACGGTACAGGTGTACGCGACTACATCCACGTAGTTGACCTTGCACGTGCTCACGTTGCTGCATTGAAGGCTATCGTTGCAAACAAGGGTATCGCAATCTACAACATCGGTACAGGCCATGGCTATTCAGTACTCGACGTTGTTAAGGCATTTGAGAAGGCTAACGGTGTTCCCGTTCCTTACGCAATCAAGCCACGCCGCCCGGGTGACATCGCAACTTGCTACTGCAACCCTGCAAAGGCTGAGGCTGAGCTCGGTTGGAAGGCTCAGTTCGGTATCGAGGAGATGTGCCGCGACAGCTGGAACTGGCAGAAGAACAATCCTAACGGATTTGAGGAGTAATCAAATCCTTATATATAACAACGAAAAAGCAGCACCATTATGGATGCTGCTTTTTCGTTGTTTATCTTGATAAAGTTTAGTGACGATTTTATAGATTTTTTCGGGCATGCCCTCAACAACACGTCTCACATACGTTCGGAATGACAAGAACACGAAAAACAACCGCGACTGTCATTTTTCGGGCAAAACCCTCAACAGCACGTCCGAGTGATCAAAGCGACGAGGAATCTCTAAAAAACGTAGGTTAACGTGAGTTCGATATAATTTTAATCTGAGTTCAACATAAACTCTATAAATCGCTATATTGTCATTCCGACAGAGCGTAGCGACGAGGAATCTCAAAAATATTGCTAAATATAAGATCTCTCACGTACATTCGAGAATGACAAATTTGCTAATTTTATATACAATTCGTTATATCGAACTCAGGTTAGGTTAAGATTTTTTCCGGGCAAAGCCAAATCATTTTAATTCCTAATCAATCCATTCTAAATCAATTGCCAAATCTCTTTTTTCAGGATTTACCGAAGCTATAAGCCTCTCTTTCTTTTCTCTTCGCCAAGCCTTTATTTCTTTTTCTCTGGCAATTGCTTCGTCAATTAGATTGAATTCTTCATAATACACCAAATAGTGGCATTTGTATTTTTGTGTAAATCCTTTTATCTTTTCCTCTTTATGTTCTAAATATCTACGATAAAGGTCATTTGTTATGCCAACATATAAAACAGAGCGTGTTTTATTTGACATAACATACACCCAATATTGATGAATATTTACCATATGCAGCTATTAATATCGATTTAAGGGATTTCTCACATGCGTTCGAAATGACAAAGAATGCTAAAAAGCAACCGCGACAGCAAAGCGACGAGGAATCTCTAAAGCTTGCCCGAAAAGATAGCAATCACTCAGCGGCAAGCATTCCATTTATTTTCTCCACCAATGCAGCGAACTCATCCTCCTTGAACTTGCGGGTGAGCATCACAATCTTGCCCTCGCGGTCAATGAGCACGTTGCGTGTAATACCCGACTCACGCAAGGCATACTGTGCAAAGACATCTGCATTGGTGTCCATGGCAATGGGGTAGGTTGTGCCAACCCCTTCAATAAACGGAAGGATATCCTCGAGTGCCTCTTCGCGGTCAATGCCCACAAGAACAAAGTCCTTGTTCTCCTTATTAGGCAACCAAATCTCGCGCTCAATGTGTGGCATCTCATCGCGACAGATACCGCACCAACCTGCTGTAAACTGCAACATCACTACTTTTCCGCGCTGCTCGGAGAGAGTGAAGGTGGAGCCATCAGTCATTTGCAGGGTAAAATCCGGGGCTACATCGCCAACCTTTACAATATACTCGTTCTCATAAACAGTTGGCTCGGCAACTGTGTTTTCTACTACAGGCTGCGCACTCTCCTGCTCGGCGGGTTTCTTGTCACCGCACGATGCCAGGAGAGCTGCGGTAGCAAACAATGCAATAACGTTTCTTTTCATAGCAATATCATTTAATTATTTACATATTCATCCAATGCAAATATAGAGTGTACAGCACAAAATAGAGCATAAAAAGAAGAAAAAACGTGCGTTTTGTTCATTTTTATCACTTGTTTTAATACATTTGCACTATGGGAAAGAAGAAATTCAAGATAACGGAGAAGTCGGGACTCATACTGGAGGGTGGTGGAATGCGCGGCATATTCACCATTGGTGTGCTCGACAACTTTATGGACCGCGGCATACGCTTCCCTTATATAATAGGTGTAAGCGCCGGTGCATGCAACGGCCTGTCTTATATGTCGCACCAGCGCGGCCGTGCGAAATATGCCGACATTGACCTGCTCAAGGAGTATGACTACATTGGACTGAAATACCTGCTAACCAAAGGCAATATCATGGATTTCGACCTGCTGTTCCACAAGTTGCCCGAGGAGATAAGCCCATACGACTATGACAGGTTGGCCAGTAGCCCCGAGCGGTATGAGATGGTCACCACAAGCTGCATCACCGGCAAGGCATGCTATTTCGAAGAGAAGAAGAACCCCAAACGCGTGATTGAAATTGTGAAGGCATCGAGTAGCCTGCCTTTCGTGTGCCCCATTGCATATGTTGACGGTGAGCCCATGCTCGACGGCGGAATATCGGACTCCATCCCGCTTGAACGCGCAATGTCATTGGGATATGACAACAACCTTGTGGTGCTCACACGCAACTACGGTTATCGCAAGCCACAAAAGGCTACCAGAGTACCATTCTTTTTCTACCGCAAGTACCCTAAAATAAAGGAGACTATCAGTGGCCGCAATACAATGTACAACAAGCAGATGGAGCTTGTGGAGAGAATGGAAAGTGAAGGTAGGGTAGAGGTGCTGCGCCCTGTGAGGCCTGTTGAAGTGGGGCGCATCGAGCGCGACACTGACAAGTTGCTTGCGCTGTACCAGGAGGGGTATGACCTTGCCGCACAGATTGAGTTTGAATGACATACGGCAGACAATAAAAACTATAGCATAAAAAAATGTGATAACCGTAATGGTTATCACATTTTTTATACATTGTCGGATGGGTATTAGAATGTCAAACCGAACTTGAAAGAGAATACTGCCTCAGTCTCTTTTTCGCACTCTATTTCACCTTCATAAAACCGATCAATACAATGAACGCCGTGTACGTTCACACCAATCTGGAAATCCATCTTTGTTCTTTTGCCAACAGGGAACTCAACGCCAAAAGTGGGCTCAAAGAAAGCTGTTGAAAGACCGTGCGTCTCATCATAGTAATAGTAGCCGTAATTATATTTACTATAATAATAGTACTCACTCCATTCAACATGTGCAGATGTCAATGCAATGTTTCCTCCGGCCGAAATGCCAAAGAATGGCTGGCAACTCTTGCGTCCCATATAAATCTTTGTATTCAAATAGAGCGGCAGTGTTGCAGATGGACGCATAAGCCCATTGTATTCATATCCATTGTATTCATCATCGCCAATCTCGTATCTCAATCCCACACCAAAACCAAGGAAGAAGTATCTGTTTATGCGGGCACCGCCAACGTAATCAAAACCAATACTTCCACAATCGTCAAAATCGCTATGGGAATTCAGATATACAGACTGCTGATACATTGACTTCTTCTTTACCACAGGCTGCTTTACAGGCTTTTCCTTTTTGTGGATTGTTGTTGTCTCCATTATCAAGCCATCAGTAACACGGCCGTTATTCTGGGCAAAGAGTTCGGTACCGCCAGCCAAGAAAAGCGACAACAACAATGTTATAACATATATTCGTTTCATAGTTGCTTATATCAATTGATTACAAATAAAAAAATTACTGTGTTACCTGCTCAACCTTCTTGATGTTCAATGTTGTTGAAGGAGCGTTTACAACGTTCGCGCCATCAACGGTTCTAATGTTGTAGATATTCTTCAGCAAATCGATATCCTGAGTGGTTGCCTTGCGGAATTTAACATAGCGTGCAGGATAACCCGATACTGTAATCTCGAGACGGCCATCTTTGTTTGTAATGACATCTATTGTAGAACCTACAAGGATATCGGCCTTGTACTGGCGTGCCGCACGTGAAAGAGCAATCTTCTTCAACTCGGCGATATTGCTGAGCAATCCGCGTGTAACCTCAAGGTTTGCGAACATTTCTGTCTCGGTGTAAGTTACCTTCTCGGCCGATACGTCCAAATCGGCAATCATTGGTGTTGACAATAGGTTGTGGTCTGCCTCAAGCACACGTGCCGATGACTCCATGTACTCAATCTTGTGAGTCTGTGTCTGCTGGGGAACGATAGGGGCCAACTCTTCGAGTGAGCCACAACTTGTCAAAGCAAGAGCTACTGCAGCAACTGCAAAAAAATGTTTTTTCATAATAAAAGGAAATTTGCTGCTCGCAGGCTCCATGTGTGAGCTGTGTATAAAAAGAAAGTGTGGAGCCTTCTTCGTTCATTAAGCAGGAGGTTGTGGAAAGACCTTAACAGAAATAAACGATGCAATACCCCACACTTGAATAGAATATGATATACGCCAACAATGGCGCAGCCACATAGCTACGCAAGAAGAGAGTGCTGTCCGTCGCCTTTCTGTCGTTGAAAACTTCCACATTTCCTACTTAAGGCTTAGTCGAAAAACACTTTCGTAAAATATGTCTGCCTGGGTGTTTTAACACCCGACAACGCAAATTTAGAAAATATTTTTAAAACGGACAACACTCCCGTTGGGATATTGCATAAAAATTAAAAGAGTATCAAACAAATAGGTGTGTAATATCTAATAGTTGATCAATCCTTCGTTTACCGCGTTAATGTACTTTTCTATAGTTGTAGCTTTGAGTATTGCTTTCTTGTCGCGCTTGAGCATGAGAGGGAGCAGATATTCCCAAAAGGGCTTCATTTTGCCAAGGAACTGTGTGTTGCCTTGCAGGCGCGGGGTGAGTTCGCGCATCATGGCATCATGCATCTGCCGCACAAGATTGCTTTGTTCGGCATTTGACAGCTCGCGGCCTGTGTGGTATTCAATACCCAGTGCAGGGTTGGCAAGCAGGCCGCGACCAAGCATTATACCCTTGAGGCCGGGAAAGAGTTGCTCAATATGATGAATATCGGCCAAAGTATTGAGGTCGCCATTATATATCACCGGATGCTTGCAAGCTGCGTAGAACTCGGCAAACGCATCAACATCAACAGGCTTTTTATACTGCTCAATGCCCAGGCGTGGATGCATTGTAACATGGTGCAAAGGAGTGTCATTAAGAATGGGTAGAAGTTCCTTCCACTCCTCCTTACTGTTGCAGCCGAGGCGCATCTTGACCGAGAAAGAGAACTCGTGGCGAAGAGCTACCTCCTTCATAAGATCGGCAACAAGGCCAGGGTGGGGCAACAGGCCGGCACCGTGGCGTTTGCGCATCTGCAAAGGGAACGAGCAACCCATGTTTATATCAACACGGCTGTAGCCTTCGCCGGCGAGAAGTTCCAGCAGCGGGCGCATCTCCTGTGGTGTGGCTGCAATAATCTGCGGCACAAGATTTTCTACACTGTTGTTCTTGCGTTCAACGTCGCGGATATCCTTGCTACGTATCTCGCCATGCTCATAGCGCAGGAACGGCGTGTAGTAGCCATCAATTCCACCAAAGACTGTAGCGTGGACATTACGCCACACAGCCTCGGTAAATCCTTGAAGTGGTGCAGAGTATATCTTCATAAACCATATTGGAATAATGACAGCGAATATACTGTTTTTCTATAACAATCATATATGTAATTCAAATAAATTCAATAACTTTGAAAAAAAAATAACGCTTCTATGAAAACAGTAAAGAATTTTCTTATTGATTTAGGCTTATGCCTATTGATTTCATTGCCGTGTTTTTTCATTTGTGACATGATTGCTGAAAGGTGTGCTGAAAATAGAAACATGATAGCCGCTAAGTGGTTAATTGATTGGTTGGATATACAGTTGGGATTGGCAGGCATTTCGCTTTTGCTGCTTATTGCATATATACTGGTTGGACGTAGGAACAGGAAGACAAAGGCGGCAAAGATTGTCGGCACAATGACCATAGTGGCTATTACAGCAACAATCGTATACGGTATTTTCATGCTGCTTGAGTGGTGGTTCCCCGATAACGCAGACAGCGGTTTTACCGGTAATTGGGTGCAGTGGCTCCCTGTGAGCATTTCAATTGCAGTATTCCTGCATTTACAGGAGAGACGCAGAATGCAGGGCTGCAAGAATGCCAATGACCTTGTTGTAGCAGCCGAATACCAGGAGAAAGCAGAGGCTGAAACCATATGTGCTATGCTTGAGGAGAAGGGAATAAAGGCAATGACAGTGGAAAAGGGTAGTCCTATGTATATAAACTGCGAGAGCAGTGCACCATTGCAGGTACAGGTAATGGGCAAGGATTTGCAAATTGCAAAAAAGATTATAAAATAAAGAGGTTTCTTTACCTTATTATATATAACAGGTGATGAAGAAGATTCTGCTGGTGATTGCGGTGTTGATGACACAGGCCATGTCGGCACAGGTTTTCTGTGGCGAGAGTAAGCTTTTTGGGCTCAAAGGCTACATACCGCGCCCACACTTGTCAATGAAAGATGTGCTGGGCCAAGCAAGGTACTACATTGGGGAAAAAGGCGAAAGCACATACATTGTTATATCAATACCACACTCAATAGAGAATATTGACATAAGCAGGAACAACAATGTCTACATTGAGTATGCCAAGAACAAATATTCAAAGACACAAATCCATTCAACCAAAACCAACAGACTCTCAAAACCCTATGCCAGGGAAAAGTTATATGAGACACTTTTGGAGTGCCCGGTAGACAAGGAAGAGTTGTGTAAAAGAAGAATAAAGAGTATAAGCATAGAGACTGATAACAACGAAGAGTTCACAATAGAAATCGGGTGGTTCTGGGGTACATATCTGTGCAAGTCGTTCCCCGACTATTTTGCCGAGGCAAAAGAGGATGCCGAAAAGAGAAAGGAACGCAGGGAGTTTCTCACCGAAACATTTGGCGGAAATATACCAGACAATATCAAAAAGTGTCTCGAAGAGAAATACCCCGAGCAATCCTACAATCTCGTTCAGTTGGATACGGTATATATGCCGTTCCGTTCAATAGCACTGTTTGAATATGCCATAAAGGAGGAGATTGCCGACTTCATATATATGACAGACGAGGCACAGAGAGCCGATTACGAGTATGACCGACTGCTAGAGAGGGGTGACACTATTGTAAAGGAGTTCAAGAAGGAGTTGGCGCTGTATGAAGAAGAGTTTGAAATCAAATATGCCGCCGAAGGGAAGGATGATGACTACCAACACGCCGTGGTTGAGGTAATAGGCTACAGCGGAAAGGATACAATAACACTCTTTACAAAGGTGGGAGAGGAGAAGCCTACAGAATTTGATTTCAAGAAGACTGCCGATGAATGCCGCACGAGTATAAAGGAGCTGGAGGAGTACATACAAAGGTTACGGGCAAGGAACAGCGAAGCTGGTGAAATGATGGCAGAGTAGTGCGGAAGATAAGTTTTTCCCCATACAACATATATAAATCCATGGCAAGCCTACCAGATAGGCTTGCCATGGATTTAATATCAAAAAGCAAAAAAACTCACTTTACAATTACCTTACTATTGTCGACAACTTCACCCTTTTTCTGCAGTGTAAAGTTGTACATTCCGCTGCGCATCATACCTGCATTTACCTTGAATGTGTTCTCGCCGGCAGGGATTGTGCGTCGCTCAATCAATTTGCCGTTGACACCGGTGATGATGAGTTCACGGGCAACGTTGCAGTTATCGTCATTGATGGAAATTGTAATCTCCTCGTTACGATTGGCAACAGTTGGGGTTACACGCATAGAACCCTTTACCTCACGTACTTTCTGAATTGAGTTTGTGTTTTTGTTTATTTCATAGATGTATGTCATGTCACCATCTTTTCCAGATTCGCCGCCATATGTCTGAATTACAAAATATGTCTTGTCACCAAATGGCATAACAACAGCTTCAAAGTAAATATTCTTATCCCTTGCCTCATTTACAATAATTTCCTGGAGCACAGTGCCATCCTCCGACACAATCTTATAACCTATAGGTTCATAACGATGTTGTATTGTTTGTTTTTGGTAATAATCAGAATAAGAGTCTTCTTCTGTAAACACATCCATTACAGGAAGACAGAACTCATATTTTTCATCGTTGTTGAAAAGAGTTTGTGTTATAGCAACACCTGTTTCAGATTCATAAAACGGATTATAATACCATACTACATCTGCATAAAAAGCGCTGCTAACTGAACTTGTATAACGTTCAATCTCCTCTAATTCATCGGGTGAATAATAAAATCTGACATACTCGACATCGTTGTATGCCTTGTAAATCCAACCTTCGCTGGGATACTGTTTACCCCAATCAAAAAATTCGCTCGTCAATAGATTATAGTCATAAAAGTATACATTATACCCATTATATGTAGTTTTGCACGAATCACCATAATACTCTGCAGCATATTTTTCAAGATATGGCTTCAAAACCTCTTCAGGGAGATTTGCCACTGCCTCTTCATAATCATAACTTATATAAGATTCATGATATAGAGTATCATTTTCATCATAATATACCTCAACAGTATCAAAGCGGAAGTAATAATAAAAATCATTGATATCATTATAACGGGATTTGACTACACTATCCACCTTAAGTGTCTTGGCGGCATATTCAACTTTAACATCTGCATATTCCTCAAACAATGGACCCGAAGTGAATTCCTTCTCAATATCGAGGTTTTTATCCCAAATAGACAGCTTATTGAGAATTTGTCTGTATGTCCAACGATCATTTTCATATCCCTCATCCACGTCTGCTATTAACAAACGCGGGTTCCCATCCTTTGTAAACTCCGGGAATACAGCGACGTTCTCAACAAAAAAATCAAATCCGAACTCTTTTTTTAGTTCCAATGATTGTGCCATAACATTGACACTTGCTATCATTGCTGCAACAGCAATAATGGCTTTACGTAAAAATGTTTTCATAATTGAAACAGTGTTTTATTTTGCTTCTCCAGCTCCACAGAAGCGCTAAAACAAAAGAAGAAACGTGGAACTGCAATGCCACGTCTTGATGTGAAGGTGGTAGGAATACCTTTGTATACAGATGTGGAAAAACAGCCCCACGCATAACGTGGAGACCGTCAGGCCAATCTTCTGTATACAATGAATAAAGTTTCCTACGCTTTTCACATACAAGAAGAAGACACAACGTCTCTTTTATAACAATTATCGGGTCATATTTCTCTCTAACCCAATCACAAAGTTAATTAAAAATCCTTTACCATTTATTTTTTTGGGTGTTTATTCAAGGTAATTGAAGCCTTTTTTTGCGAACGAAGTGGAATCTCAAAAATAAGATACTTCACTGCATTCAGACGTAAATGTTGCGATTGGGCGAGTGAAATAAAACTTGTTTAATTTCACAACGGGCATTAGCAACATCACCACAAGCATTGAATCTCTGAATCGCGTTCCAAAGAGATACTTCGCTACGCTCAGACGTGTTGTTGAGGGCTTGCCCGAAAAATGACAGACTACGTTGGGGGTCAACTGCTATATTATTGCTTAAAAAATCGCCAAATTTCCACCGATGAGTAAGATGGTGCGCAAATTCAAAAATGATATTAAACATAAGACAAGAATTATGTTTTTCATAACAGCGTAAAAATCGCCAAATTTCCCGCCAACGACACGATAGAACACAAATCTCAAAACAATATTAAACATAAGACAAGGATTATGTTTCAAAATCTCCAAAAATTCCGTCAACAGCACAGCAAGGAATAAATTCCAAAATCATATTAAACATAATATTCATTATCAATCATAAGGGCTTAAAGAAGGATAGGGCGCTATGGCATGGATTCGGCTGAGATAAGCAAGAAATATTTTTATATAATTTCAGTACATAAAGCTACTGCAACGAAAAAAAAAGTTATTTTTGCAATTCATTAATTTAAACAGAAATTTAAAGCCGAAACAAATATGCCGGAATTATCGGAAAGAGCCGTTCTGATGCCTTCGTCGCCAATTCGCAAGTTGGCTCCATTTGCCAACGATGCCAAGGCACGCGGCCTCAAGGTTTATCATTTGAATATTGGTCAGCCCGACCTTAACTCACCCGACATTGCTCTTGAAGCAATAAAGAAGTTCAACCAGAAGATTCTTGAATATAGCCCAAGCGACGGTTTTCTCTCACTGCGTGAGAAACTTGTGGAATACTATGACCAGTACCAGATTAAGCTGAAGCCTGATGATATCATCGTTACATCGGGAGGCTCTGAGGCTGTGCTCTTTGCTTTCCTCACATGTTTGAATCCCGGTGATGAAATCATTGTTCCCGAGCCTGCATATGCCAACTATATGGCATTTGCAATTTCGGCCGGTGCTGTGATACGCCCGATACGTTCAACAATTGACGATTCGTTTGCTCTGCCTCCTATGGAGCGTTTCGAGGAGCTAATCAACGAACGCACACGCGGTATTCTCATATGCAACCCCAATAACCCTACAGGCTATCTTTACACCCGCAAGGAGATGAACCGTATTCGCGACCTTGTAAAAAAGCACAATCTTTTCCTTTTCAGTGACGAGGTTTATCGTGAGTTCATATACACAGGTTCGCCATACATTTCGGCTTGTCACCTTGAGGGAATTGAGGATAACGTTGTGCTAATTGACTCTGTTTCAAAACGTTACTCGGAGTGTGGCATTAGAATTGGCGCATTGATAACAAAGAACACCGCTGTGCGTCAGGCAGTTATGAAGTTCTGCCAGGCACGCCTTAGCCCACCATTGCTTGGCCAGGTCATTGCCGAGGCTTCGATTGATGCCCCTCGTTCATATACCATCAACACATATGAGCAGTACATTGAACGCAGAAACTGCCTTGTGGATGAACTGAACAAATTGCCGGGAGTGTACTCCCCCATCCCAATGGGTGCATTCTACACCGTTGCCCGCCTGCCCATTGATGACAGCGACAAGTTCTGCGAGTGGTGCCTGACAGATTTCAACTATGAGGGCGAGACCATCATGATGGCTCCTGCATCGGGTTTCTACAGCGAAGAGGGATATGGCAAAAACGAGGTACGTATTGCCTATGCCATTGACAAGGCCGACCTCAAACGCGCAATATTCCTCCTTGGCAAAGCGCTCGAACAATACCCCGGCCGCGTTGAACCATAAAAAAGGAAACAGTATTTGAAAATCAGCACAGCATTTCAATACCGGATAATACAAAAAATCAAGGTTACCCATACGGGTAACCTTGATTTTTTGTATCTCAATTGACGAAATTGGAATTCTGTTTATACACCCTCATCCATCAATGACTCCTGCAGTTTCTCAAGCTCCTTAACCTTTGCATCCATGTTGAGGTTATAGTAGCAGTTGATGAGGTTTGTCAACCAGAGATCTGTCTTGTCGGGACAATTTGTGCGGAGCTTCTCCAACAAAGGAAGCGCCTGGTTGTAGTAACCGTTGAGAACCTCCTTGTCCTTTGCAATCTTCTTCTTGTCGTTGAGTTTTGTTGATGAGTTCTCAACGCTGTAGAGATATGCCTTCTGCAAGTAGCAACGTGCAAGGTTTGAAAGTGCATTCTCATAGTTGGGGTCAACCTCCAAAGTCTTGTTATACCACTCGATTGCAGTGTCCAAATCCTCCTTCTGGTGTGGGATATATGCTTTCAAGTATACAAACAATGGGTTGTTAGGGTCATTGGCGATGAGTTCATCGGCCAAAGCAGAAAGCTTGTCATTCTCGCCACGACTGTCATAGTACTGGATGGGTGACTGGCTGAAGTATGCGTCATCGGGGAAACGGCTTGTACCCTCTTTGCAGAGTTCGAGCCATGCAGCTGTATCGCCAAGTTCAAGGCATGCAACTGTCTTGTAGCGGAAAGCTGATGGAGCCATCTGCTCATTTGCAAATGCCATGTCAACGTGTGTGAGCACCTTTGCATAGTCCTCCATCTGCATACCGCAGAGCGCCATGTTGTAAGCTGCAACAGGAACGTTTACAGTATCCTTTGGCATAACCTCGAGCTTGTAGAGCTTGTCGGCTGTGTCAATGAACATCTTGAAGAGGTCATAAGCCTTGTTGTACTCCTCGTTGCCATAGTAGTATGCACCGGCATTGTAGTACTGGCCAAACTGCTGCATGTATGACATCTTGAGGAACTCGGCATAGCGTGGCTTTACACGACCCTTTGCATCGGGGAGAACGTCACACTCCTCGCACTTCACAAGGTCATTACCAAGCTCATAAGTGTATGAGTAAAGCAACTCCTCGTTATATGCGGCACCCTCGGCACGCTTATTATTCTCGTTGTCAATCACGTTTTTCTTCGCGCTTGCGCTTACGTACCAAACATAGGCATCCTTGTTTACCAAAGAGTTTTTCAACACCGGCTTCAAAGAGTTTGCCGCACCTACAGGGTCGGCCTGCATGTTCATCTCGGCATCATTCACAATACCCATAAGAGCCTTAATCTGTCTCTTCTGCTCCTTGAGTTCCTCCTTTGAAAGTTCCTGAGCGAACGCAAATGTTGCGCCAAGAACCATTGCTAAAGATAATACTAATTTTTTCATATCAATCTCGTTTAATTATTATGTGTTAGTTTGTTATTGATTGTCTGTATTTTCAACTTCAATGGCATTGCCACCTTCTACAGCCTCGGCATTCTCCACCGGCTCTTCGCTTTCGGCTTCGTGTGTTACCTTGCAAACCGAACCGATGCAGTCATTCTTCTTGCCCAGGTTGATGATGCGAACACCCTGTGTTGCACGACCCTGAACAGGAATCTGGTCAACCGATGTGCGGATGGTGATTCCCGACTTGTTGATAATCATAAGGTCATTCTCGTCATTCACATCCATGATAGCAACAAGCTGGCCGGTCTTTTCGGTAACCTGCAGTGTCTTCACACCCTTGCAGCCACGACCCACTGTAGGATAGTCATCGGTAGCCGAACGCTTTCCGTATCCCTGCTCAGAGAGGACAAGCAGGCTGTGCTCAGCCTCGTCATTCTTTGGCAGTACAACCATGCCCACAACCTCGTCGTCATCAGCAATGTCCATACCCTTGACACCGGTTGCCGTACGTCCCATCGCACGCACTGTGTTCTCGTTGAAACGGACTGCCTTACCGCCACGGTTTGCAAGGATGATATCGCTGTCGCCATCGGTAAGGGCTACAGAGATAACCTTGTCATCCTCGCGTATTGTGATGGCAATGATACCGTTTGTGCGTGGACGTGAATACTGCTCGAGACTTGTCTTTTTGATGATACCGTTCTTGGTACAGAAGACAATGTTATGGCTCTCAATGAAGTTCTTGTCGGCAAGTGTAGTAACACGTACGAATGCGTTTACGGCATCATCGGCATCAATATTGAGCATGTTCTGTATTGCGCGTCCCTTTGAATGCTTGTTACCCTCGGGGATCTCATTTACCTTGAGCCAGTCGCACTTACCACGCTGTGTAAAGAACAGCATTGTATTGTGCATTGTAGCGGTGTATATGTACTCGATGAAGTCGCTGTCGCGTGTGTCGCTTCCCTTTGAACCTACGCCGCCACGGTTCTGCGCACGGTACTCGGTAAGAGGTGTACGCTTGATGTAACCCAAGTGTGAGATTGTAATGACCATCTCGTCATCGGCATAGAAATCCTCGGGGTTGAAGTCGCTCGATGCGCTGTAATCAATCTTGCAACGGCGCTCGTCGCCATACTTCTCCTTGATTTCATAGAGCTCGTCCTTGATGACCTGCTTACAGAGGTTGTCATCGGTGAGGATTGCGTTGTAGTACTCGATCTTGCGCATGAGTTCCTCATACTCGGCATGGAGCTTGTCCTGCTGGATACCGGTGAGCTGGCCAAGACGCATCTCCACGATAGCGGCAGCCTGCACCTCG
>JAZRGF010000383.1:0-1779 GCA_045644005.1 Bacteroidaceae bacterium
GCTTGGCGAAGTTGGCCTGCTCTTCGAGAAGATTGAGGACGAGACCATCCAGGCACAGCTCGACCGCCTTGAGCGCATCAAGAAGGAGAACGAGGCTGCCAACTACAAGGCAAACCCAATACGCCCCGAGTGCACATTCGATGACTTCATGAAACTTGACATGCGCGTTGGTACCGTACTCGAGTGCACAAAGGTTCCAAAAGCCGACAAACTGCTGCAGTTCAAGATTGACGACGGCTTGGAGACACGCACAATCCTCTCGGGTATCGCAAAGCATTTCAACCCCGAGGAGCTTGTGGGCAAGCAGGTATGCTTCATTGCCAACCTGCCACCACGCACCATGCGCGGCATTGTGAGCGAGGGCATGATCCTGAGCGCCGAGGACAACGAGGGCAAGCTCTCATTGCTCACCGTTACTCCAACCGCAAAACCCGGCAGCGAGATAAAGTAATACCAGATTTGTCATTCTGAGCAAAGCGAAGAATCTATAAAGATCCTTCACTCCGTTCAGGATGACAAGTTCTAAAAGATATTAAGCAAAGGACAGCAACACACAAAACTTGAAACAGACCGTCGCAAAGGGAATGCTTTGGGCTAAAAGGTAATGAGGCAATGGGCAAAGGAGAGAAGACACAGAATCTTAAACACACCGTCGCAAAGGGAATGTTGTGGGGCGGGGTGAGCAACACCGTGTGCCAGATTCTGAGTCTCTTTTTCGGCATATTCCTTGCACGCGTCCTTGGCCCCGATGACTACGGCCCCATAGGAATGCTTGCAATTTTCACAGCCATCGCAGGCTCATTGCAGGAGAGCGGCTTCGTGTCGGCATTGGCAAACCGCAAGAACATCACCCACGATGACTACAACGCCGTCTTCTGGTTCAACATCATAATATCACTGCTGATGTACGCCGGACTGTATGCCTGCGCCCCACTCATTGCCCGCTTCTTCAACCAACCGCTCCTTGTGGAGCTTTCTCGCTACCACTTTCTTGGATTTGTAGTGGCCGGTTTCGGTATTGCCCCATCGGCCTACCTGTTCCGCGAACTAAAGGTCAAACAGAAGTCAATAGCGCTGATGCTTGCCATAACAATCTCCGGAATAACCGGCATAACACTTGCACTCAACGGTTTCTCTTATTGGGGCATTGCAACGCAAAGCATCATGTACATGCTTGTAAGGACAGTCGTATGCTGGTGTTTCACCCCCTGGAGACCCAGCATAAAGATAAACTTTGCTCCATTGAAATACCTCTTCACCTTCAGCTATCGCCTGCTCATCACCAACCTTTTCCAACGCTTCAACTGGAATATTTTCTCATTCATACTGGGAAAATTCTACACCCGTGCCGATGTAGGCAACTACACCAAAGCAGCCGACTGGTTCAACATGGGCGGAGAGGTGGTGAACGGAATGGTGAATGCCGTGGCACAGCCCGTGCTCAGCAAAGTAGTTGATGACAACGAACGTCAGTTGCGTGTCTTCCGCAAGATGCTGCGCTTCACGGCATTTGTGGCTGCCCCACTTATGCTTGGGCTCTCACTGGTATCGAAAGAACTTATTACAGTATTCATCACCGACAAATGGATTGAGAGCTCGCGCATGCTGCAGGTGTTGGCCATCTGGGGTGTCTTCATGCCCTTGCAGTCAATGTTCACCCATCTGCTCATAAGCCGTGGAAAGGCCGCCACATTCATGTGGTGCACCATCATTCAAGGAGTTTTGACTTTGTCACTGTTGCTCATACTACGCCCTTACGGAATAAGGAGCATGATTGTC
>JAZRGF010000384.1:0-1616 GCA_045644005.1 Bacteroidaceae bacterium
ACAACCCCGAGGATGCCATGCGTTGCCTTGAGGCCGCATTCAACGACATAAGCCTTGCGGTAAACTCCACGCAGAACAACATAAAGGAGATTGAAGCAATACTTGGAGCATCAATAAAAATGAGTAAAAACAACAATAATATATAAGGGAATATGAAACGGAAGTTATTTATAATGCTGACGCTGATGTTCACAGTGCTGGGCACGTGGGCCACACCACCCCAGCAACCACAGAAGAGCGAAACCGAGAAATTCGTGCAGAGCCTGGCAAAGATAAAATCGGACGAGATAAGCTATGCCTATGTCTCAGCCAACATGTTCAAACAACTCTTTGTCAAAATCGACCTTGACGAAGAGATAGAAGAGTCCTTTTCATTCATAAAGTCACTGAAAAGCCTTCGCCGTTTTTTCACGAACGGCAAACAGGGATATAATGTCATGAAGGCAGCCCTGCAACCGTTCCTGCAGGAGAAAGAGGAGGTTATGGGCATGACACTGATGGCATCGAACAGGGACGGGGGTGGAATGGTAGCCATATACTCGGGACAAGGGAACACCATGGTAGTGACCGACTATGGCAACAACGAGACAATTACAGTGGTGTTTGTTGCAGGACTCTCCTACGAGTCATTTATGGAGTTCAACGATTTGGGTATTGATTTTTATTGATAAAAAGATACTATGATGAAAAAGATACTGTTCACACTTACTATACTCTTCCTTGCCACAGGCAGCCTGATAGCACAGGAGATTACCAACCCGGAGCTGAAGAAATTCATTGAAGAGTTGAGAGCCCCGGGAAATGGGCCACGCAACGAGAGCAAAAATAAAGAAAAGGGTATTTACGTGATAAACTCCGTTGACGAGGAGAGTTACAAGGCGCTCAGTGCCATAATAGAGAAATATGACATCTACTTTGCCGAGGAGATATTCGGCATGGAGCTGATGTTCAATGTAAGGGACAGCGGTTCACAGACAATAATGTTCCAGGGCGACACATACGGCTTGGGAATAACAGACAATGCGCACTCATTGGATTTGGCAATCATAATCGTCAAAGGCGCGGTGACAAAGCTATATTTCAATATTGGAGAGAGTGAAGATGCAGAAATACACTCACGCGAGGTCTATTTCAAAGAGAGCAACGGCGATGTATACATAGGCGAGTCAAGCATAGAAATTGAAGAGCCGGCAGAACTTATAGACATTTCAGAGGCAGAAAGCATTGAAAGAAGGATTCCGGCAGATATCAGCCTGGAGCTCTTTGACCACTATATGCCAATGATTCAAGAACTCAAAAGGAGGGCACAAAATGCCACCAGCAAAGAGCAACTCAAGATGTTGAAGACAAGTGCCGACTCGATACGCGACGTGTGGGAAGCCGAAATACAATGCCTGGAGAATTTGATGGAAAAAGTAGAATCACCGGGAGAGGTAAAAATCCCCAGCACGGGAAAAATGATGATTGTAATCCCAAAGAACACAAAACAAGGCTTGTACGAGTGGATTAACAGCACCGGAATATGCCGCACCGAGGGGCAGGAGACTACCATAATACCGGCAACCGACATTGCTGCATTTGTAGCGACAAAAACTATGAAGCTGCAAACATCATGG
>JAZRGF010000385.1:0-40658 GCA_045644005.1 Bacteroidaceae bacterium
ACAAGGCAGTAGCTCCTACATTGGCTATATGCCCTAACTGTGGCGAGTGGCACGTTTATCACACCGTATGCGGTGCGTGTGGTTATTACAGAGGCAAGCTTGCTGTAGAGAAAGCTGTCTAAATAATTGTTCTACCGCCGATGGCTTTTTGCCGACGCGGGTAGTTTTTTGTCAAAGACAAAAACGCACCTATGGCATAAAGTAGGTGCGTTTTTATCATTTTAAGAAGATTATGCATAAAGCCGGTTTTGTAAATATCGTTGGTAATCCCAATGTCGGAAAGTCGACATTGATGAACCTGTTGGTTGGTGAGAGGATATCGATAGCAACCTTCAAGGCGCAGACTACAAGACACCGCATTATGGGTATATTGAATACCGATGATGCGCAGATTGTGTTTTCCGATACACCTGGTGTACTCAAGCCTAACTACAAGTTGCAGGAGGCTATGTTGCGTTTCTCGCGTTCGGCACTTCGTGATGCCGATGTGTTGCTCTATGTAACCGACGTTGTCGAGAGTCCCGACAAGAACAGTGACTTCATTGAGGAGGTGCGCAAGCTCGATGTGCCTATTCTGGTGCTTATAAACAAGATAGACCTGACCAATCAGGCCGAGCTTGTGAAGAAAGTGGAGCTTTGGCACGAACTCATCCCTGAGGCCGAGATTCTCCCGATATCTGCAACAGCAAAGTTTAATGTCGATGTGGTTATGAAGCGCGTGATGGAGCTGTTGCCCGAGTCGCCACCATACTTTGAGAAGGATGCACTCACCGACAAACCGGCACGTTTCTTTGTTACAGAGATAATACGCGAGAAAATTCTTCTGCATTACGATAAGGAGATTCCCTATGTGTGCGAGGCTGTTGTAGAGCAGTTCAAGGAGGATGAGGGAAAAATATATATAAAGGCGCTGATATATGTTGAGCGCGATTCGCAAAAGGGTATCATTATAGGTCACGAGGGCTCGGCCTTGAAGCGTGTGGCAACCGATGCCCGCCGCGAACTTGAGAAGTTCTTTGGGAAAAGAATATTTTTGGAAATTTATGTAAGGGTCGACAAGGATTGGCGTAACAGCGACCGTCAGTTGCGCCGTTTCGGTTACGACCAAAAAGATTAATCAGCTATGGGAAATTTAGTAGCAATTGTGGGTCGCCCAAATGTGGGTAAGTCAACCCTTTTCAACCGCCTGACAGAGACTAAGCAGGCAATCATTTCGGACGAGGCCGGCACAACACGCGACCGCCAGTATGGCCGTTGCTTTTGGTGCGGCAAGGAGTTCTCGCTTGTGGATACAGGTGGTTGGGTGCGTAACTCGGACGATGTGTTCGAGGAGGCAATCTGCGACCAGGTGACACTCGCTCTTGAGGAGGCCGATGTTATCCTCTTTGTTGTGGATGCGATGAACGGGCTTACCGATTTTGACATGGAGATGGCATCAATGCTGCGCCGTGCAAAGAAACCGGTGCTTGTGGTTGCCAACAAGGTCGATACATATGAAATGCAATACGGCACAGCCGAGTTCTACAGCCTTGGTCTGGGCGATATGCACTGCATATCGGCAGCCAACGGTAGTGGTACAGGTGACTTGCTCGACGAGATATTGACAAAGTTTACAAAGGAGGCCGAGGAGGCGCCCGAGGAGAACATACCACGTTTTGCTGTTGTTGGCCGTCCTAATGCCGGCAAGAGCTCGATTATCAATGTGTTCCTGGGTGAGGACCGCAATATCGTTACAAACATTGCCGGTACTACACGTGATTCAATCCTTACACGCTATACCAAGTTCGGCTTCGACTTCTACCTGGTGGATACTGCCGGTATCCGTAAGAAGGGCAAAGTGAGTGAGGATATCGAGTACTACTCGGTGTTGCGTTCTATCCGTGCCATTGAGAACAGCGACGTGTGTATCCTCATGATTGATGCCACACGCGGTATTGAGTCACAGGACTTGAATATCTTCTCAATCATTCAGCGTAACCAGAAGGGTCTTGTTGTTGTAGTAAACAAGTGGGACTTGGTTGAGGATAGGAGTGAGAAGGTGCAGAAGTTCTTTGAGAATGCCATACGTGAGCGCCTTGCACCGTTTGTGGATTTTCCAATCATCTTTACATCGGCTGTTACAAAGCAGCGTGTGTTCAAAGTTCTTGAGACTGCAAAGGATGTGTACTTGAACTCGCAGAGAAAGATTTCAACAGCCAAGTTCAATGAGGAGATGCTGCCGCTTATCGAAGCTTATCCGCCACCATCACTCAAGGGCAAGTATATCAAGATTAAGTACTGTATGCAGTTGCACGAGACACGTGTTCCATCGTTCCTCTTCTTCGCTAACTTGCCACAGTATGTCAAGGAACCATATAAACGCTTCCTTGAGAACAAAATCCGTGCCAAGTGGAACTTCCACGGAGTGCCAATGAATATTTTCATCAGGCAGAAGTAGGCGCAGCGTAGCGAAAGCCAACTTCTATCAGCCTGAATATTTTCATCAGGCAGAAGTAGGTATTGTCTATCAAAGCAATTCTGTATAATGAGGGCGACCCAAAGCAAAAATGGGTTGCCCTCTTTTTTGTCCTTTTAAAAATATTTACAAGTAATATTCTTAAAATTCATTAATTATAATATTTGTTTGTATCTTTGCAAAATCAATTGGTGCACAACTCTTTGTTGCGTGTTGACGGCCATAGATTGCATGCTACTTTTAAAAATAGATGAATATGTGTAAAAAAAACTTGATTGTGCTTTTTGTTGGAGCAATCACTCTCTTGTTATCTTGTGTGGATAATAACTACGATTTGAACAAGGAGATTGCTACTGATGTGAAGATTGAGAAGAACAAGGTTGCTTTGCCTGTTGGTGGCCTCAAGCCTGTTGTTCTGGATTCTCTTATTGACGTGAGTGAGATTGAAATGTTGGAGAAGGGTGCAGATGGCGTGTATGGTATTGTGCTTGACGATACAATTTCTGTAGAGGAGAGCATTGAACAGATAACGCTGGAGATAGCCTCGATTAAAGACAGTATATCGGTAGATTTTGAGAAAGCAAATATCAAGAATGTTGTAATTGATTCAGTGGGCGTCGAATCAAAAATCTCGTCTCCAAGAATTTCTGTAGATGAACTTAATGATTCGTTGCCTACATTGCATTCTGAGGTCTTGGATCAGGCCTTTGATATTCAAGGTCTTGACTTTGCATTGAGCAAGTTGGATCAGTTGGGCGGTTCTTATTCTCTGTCAATAAATAACCCTGTGACCGTTGAGACTGGTGTGCAGGAAGTTGCCTGCGAGTTCAGCTATCCACTCCCGGCCGAGATTGAGTCAATCAAAAACATTACACTTGGTTCAAGTGAGGAGCCGAACGGAACTCTTGTTAATGTGAAAGTAACCAATCCCAAGCCATTGGAAATGTGTACAAAGACTTTGAACTTTAGAATTGATTTTCCAAAGAATTTCAGATTGGCCGTAAATGAAGAAGCAGAGCAGGCGGGAAAGTATCGTGTGGAGAATGGGGAGCACTCTATTATCCTGGAAGGTTTTGAACCTGAAGGGGAAATTTCCGAACTCAGTTTCTACCTGACAGAGATTAAGGATGTCGATGATTTTATTGTTGTTGATGGTGACAAGCGTATCCTTGAAATTAACCAACCCATAGTATACTCTATTGACTATACTGTGTCCGGTACTGTTGAGTTGAATGCCGGTGTCAAGGCTTCGGATTTTACATTCGACGTGGAGCTTGATGTGAAACTGGCTTTCAGTGATGTTGCGGGTAGCACCAAGGATATCAATGTCAATTTCCAGCCAATAACCATGGACTTTAAGGGTGAGTTCGATGACTTGCAATATATTGATACAATTAATTACATTAAGTTCAATGAGGAGAAGAGCCGCATCAATTTTACCACAACGATGGACAAGCAGTGGCTCGATGCTTTCCAGCTCGAGGATGGCTATGCACTGAAAATCTCTTTCCCAGAAGAACTGGATATCAACAACGATGCTTCTACGTATGACAGCAAGGATGTCAACGTGGTATATGATGCCGATTTGCATGCATTCTATGTGAAGGATATGTCTGTACTTGTGGCGTCTGAATGGGAGCTTGTCCTGCAGAAATTGACATTGAATGACCCCGTTGTTAACGGTGAGTATTCTTTGGATTTCTCGGCAGAAATAGGTCTTGTGAAACTCAATGAACAGGATCAGTATGAGTCGACAACCTCATTCGTACTTGCCGGTCAGGAGATTGAGTCCTTGGTGAACGTCCTGGATAAATTGAATGGCGAGAAGAGTGTGGTATTTGCCATGGAGGCTGCAGAGCTTGTCATTGACGAGGCTGTAGTCTATACCGAGGCTATCAGCTCTGAATTGGCTGAGAGCTCGGAATTCAATATCTACGAGAAGATTCCTTCCGAAATTGAGCGCATTGAGCGCATTGTCTTCAGTGAAAATGTCCCAATGACAATGGTCATGAATGTCAATGGCGTGAACGTTAAGGACATTGATACTGACATTGAATTGAAAGCAACTGTTACTCTCCCCTCATTCCTGGAACTGAATTCAAAAACAGATGGAGTCTTTGTTGATGGTGATGGTGTAATGGATATTGATGTGAAGTACAATCCTTCTTTTGGTCAGCCGCTTAAATTGGAGATGGAGTGTGCTGGTATGGATTTTACCAGAATTAATGGTGCCGATGGCTTGCAGCCTGTAGATTCGCATATCAAGTATGACGGTATCATTGACGTGAATGGAAAGGCTGTCATTAATGGTACTAAATTCAGCTCTACAGTGTTGGATAATGACATCTCTTTTGATATTGAATTTGTAGTAGGTGAAATTACCGTGAAGGAGTTCCACGGTATTTATGCAGCTGAGATTGAGGGTGTTGAAGAGGTAATTGACTTTGACCTTGGCGAGGAACTTGAGTTCTTGCGCGAGGAGGGTAATTCAATCACGCTTGCCGACCCCCAGCTTGAGTTTGTGCTTACAAACCATGTAGGTATTCCTGTAGATGTTGATTTGCACATCTTTGGCAATAACGAGAATGGTGAGAAGATTGATGATACGGAAATTATAGCACGTTTGAGTATCAATCCAGCCAATTATGGCCCCAATGGGCTTGAGTCTGTTAAGACAAAGCTGTTCGTTACTACTGACACTGCAAAGAACAGCAAGGTTGGATATGAGAATGTGCAGATTCCGGAACTTGCAAACCTGCTCAAGAAGATACCTCACACTCTTAACTTGAATGTTACGCCTGTAATAAACAAGGAATCGACCCATCATGTGGATATTGAACAGCCGATAAAATTGGATGCAGCTTATTCGGTTGTTGTTCCATTGCGTTTTGACAGTCTGCAATTGTGCTACACCGATACGATACGTGAACTTGACAGCAACCTTGGCGAGACAATGGAGCTGTTCAGCAATGTGTCGCTCTGTGTCAAGATGGATGTTATCAATACCATACCTCTTGGTCTTTCGTTGAATGTCACACCGCTTGACCTGGATGGAAATGTGATAGAAGATATTGAAATCGATGGCTTGCAAGTTGCCGCGGGTTCGGGTGAGGCTCTTGTGGATGAAGACGAAAATGTTTGCGAGGGCTTGCAACAGCAGAATTTTGTCTTTGAGATAAAGAGCAAGAGTGGTGAAATATCGTCATTGGACGGTCTTGCCTTCTCGCTCAAGGCTGCAAGTGACCACACTACAGGCGCTGCGGCTCTTAAGGGTGAGCAGGGTATTAAACTGTCGAATATCGTGCTCGAGGTTTCGGGCGATATTGAGGCCGATTTAAAGGACTTTGGTTTAGGAAAATAAATCTTTATATAAGCAATAGTTATGAAAAACGTAAGATATATAATCGCGGTATTGGTGCTCTTTGTATGCTCACAGCTGGCTGTAGCACAGACTGCGCTTTCGTCATACTTCCTTGAAGGAATGTTCTATAACAGCAAGATAAACCCGGCTATGAAGGCCGAGCGTGGCTATTTGGCATTGCCGGTAAGTAATCTCTCTTTGGCTACGAAGGGTAATGTGGGAATTTCAAATTTCCTTTATCCGCGTGGCGATAATGAACTTGCAACGTTCATGAGCGGCTCTGTAAGTGCCGAAGAGTTCCTTGACAAGATGCCCGACAATACCAGGTTTGGCCTGGATCTTGATGAGACAATATTGGGTTTTGGTTTCCGCATGTTCGGTGGTTATGCTTCGTTTGGACTCTCAGTGCATTCATCGGTGGCAACCTCTTTGCCTAAAGGCTTTTTTGAGTTTGCAAAGAAGGGTTTGAGCGAGGATAGTTATAGCTTCTCGGGCTTGAATATAAACACGACAAACTATGCAGCAGCCACAGTAGGATATTCTCATGGTATTTTCAAGGGTTTCCGTCTGGGTGTCAACTTCAAGTATCTTATGGGCTTGGCTCATGCCGATATTCTTGTAGACAAGATGAATGTGGAGCTTAGCGGCGATCGTTGGATGATTGAGAGCCATGCGCAGATGCAGGCTGCACTTTTCTGCGGCGCGAATCTCAAAAAGGATGAAAACAACGTCATCAATGGTGTGGATATTAACTTGAACCCAGAGGAGATTATGTCTCTTCCCACATCAAACGGCTATGCCTTTGACTTTGGTTTTGTGTATGACATGAACCATTTTGTTCCGGGTCTCACGCTGTCGGCTTCTGTTGTTGACCTTGGAACAATCACCTGGAAGAATATGGTGAGTGCGCATAGTACTGATGCGAAGGTTGAGTTCGACGGTTTTGGTGAAGTTGATTATAACAATGTCGAGAATGTGGTGGAGGCCGAGTTTGATAGACTGGCCGATGACGCTTCCAAGCTGCTTGAGTTGAATTATGCCGGTGAAAGTGATGTCAAGATGGGGCTTAACTCTAAAATGTATCTTGGTGCAGAGTATAATATGCCGTTCTATAAGAACTTGTCTGTAGGTGTACTTTATGCCCAGTGTTTTTCTCCATTCGAGAGCAAGCGTTGGAACGAGACACGTGGATTTATAAATGTTTCTCCGCTCAAATGGTTCGAGCTGTCTGTAAACTATGGTTATGGAACCTATGGCAGTTCGCTTGGATGGATGCTTAACTTCCATCCTGCAGGAATCAACCTGTTTGTGGGAAGTGACTATATGATTACCAAGGTTACACCGCAGTATATTCCTGTTGACAATATGAATGCTCATGTTACATTCGGTTTGAGCTTTGCTTTGGGCAAGCGCAAGTGACCGTTGAATTATATAAAGAGAGACGCCTCTTCGGTTAATCGAAGAGGCGTCTCTCTTTATATTGTATATTTATGGATTGCTGGGGTGTTTTTATTTGCGGCCGCTTGCCTGTTCCTTTACCTGCCGCAGAATTTCGCTCGAGAAGAGGAATTCGTTGAGCTGGGTGTTTTCTGTGTTCAGAATCTGTGTCTTGTCGCCTTCCCATGCCAGTTTGCCGCCCGAGAGAAACAGTATGTGGTCGCCTATGTTCATCACCGAGTTCATGTCGTGTGTGTTGACTATTGTGGTTATTCCGTACTCCTTTGTGATGTCATGGATAAGTTCGTCAATGACAAGTGATGTCTGTGGGTCGAGGCCTGAGTTGGGCTCGTCGCAAAAGAGATATTTGGGCTCAAGGGCTATGGCGCGGGCAATGGCAGCACGCTTTTGCATTCCTCCCGAGAGCTCTTCGGGCGATTTGTCCTGTGCTTCAATGAGGTTCACGCGGTCCAGACAGGCTCTTGCACGTGCCAGTCGTTCCTTATATGTCAAATTGGAAAACATGTCAAGTGGGAACATTACATTTTCAAGCACGCTCATGGAGTCGAACAGGGCTGCACTTTGGAACAACATACCTATTTCTCGTCTGATAGCAATCTTCTCCCTCTCCTTCATGGTTGTTATGTTGCGCCCGTCATATATGATCTTTCCCTTTTCGGGTGTCAGAAGACCTACGATGCATTTGAGCAATACGGTTTTTCCGGCACCGCTCTGGCCTATGATAAGGTTGGTTATGCCGTTGTTGAAGGTGGCGCTGACATCATTGAGCACAGTCTTGCCCTCGAACTGTTTGTATATTGAATCTACTTCTATCATTGCATCATAATATTGGTTAACACTATGTCCGAGAAGAGTATCAATGCGCTACAGCTCACAACAGCATTTGTGCTGGCCTTGCCAACCTCTATTGAACCGCCTTTTACGTTGTAGCCGTAAAAAGAAGCTACCGATGTGATGATGAAGGCAAAGAAGAAACTCTTGATTATGCTGTACCAGATGAACCATGCAGTGAACTCGTGCTGCAGTCCCACGGTTAGCTCCTCGGATGTCATTATGCCTGTGAGTTTTCCAATGAGGAATGCACCGCCGATGCCTGATGCTATGCTGAATATCACCAAGACAGGGATGGTGGATACAAGACCTGAGATTTTGGGCAGTATAAGGAAATTTGCCGAGTTTACACCCATCATTTCAAGTGCGTCAATCTGTTGCGTCACTCTCATAGCACCAATCTCTGATGTGATGTTGGAGCCTACCTTACCGGCCAGAATAAGGCACATGATGGTTGAGGAAAACTCAAGGAGCAATACCTCGCGTGTTGCGTATCCGGTGACAAACTTTGGCATCCATGGGCTCTCTACGTTTGTCTTCATCTGTATGCAGAGTGCAGCGCCGATGAACAGCGATATTATAAGCACTATGGGTATTGAATTGATTCCGAGCTGGTATATCTCGTGGAGGGTGCGGCGTAAGAACATTCCCCATCGTTCGGGCTTTGTAAGCACCCGTTTCATCATCATCAGGTAACAGCCGAATGTCTTGATTGATTCTATAATAAACATCTTTATGTGTAGTTTTTTAAAAGCTAACTGCGTGCAAAGGTACTATTTTTTGTCTTTTATTTACATCAATATTGTCGGCAATATTTGCTGCAGGTGTCATTTGTACTATAAAATGATACTTTTTTTGTCCGTACGGTAAAAATACATTATCTTCGCCAAAATGTTTTTACACCCGATTATGGAAAATATTATTGCTGGCAATCTTGAAGAAGCGACCATGTTGCGTACCGAGAATCTTGTAAAGAGATATGGTAAGCGCACGGTTGTGAACAATGTGTCATTCAATGTTAAGCAGGGAGAGATTGTTGGCCTGCTGGGACCTAACGGCGCCGGCAAAACAACGTCTTTCTATATGACGACCGGTCTGGTAACCCCAAATGGTGGTCGTATTTTTCTTGGCGAAGAAGATATTACCAAGTACCCGGTCTACAAGCGCGCTCGTGCCGGTATCGGTTATCTGGCACAGGAGGCAAGCGTGTTCCGCAAGATGACAGTGGAGGATAATATCGCCTCGGTGCTTGAAATGACGGGAAAGCCTTTGGAGTACCAGAAAGAGAAGTTGGAGAGCCTTATTTCAGAGTTCCGCCTGCAGAAGGTGCGCAAGAATCTTGGCGACCGTCTGTCGGGAGGTGAGCGCCGCCGCACAGAGATTGCGCGTTGTCTGGCTATTGACCCAAAATTCATTATGCTTGACGAACCGTTTGCCGGTGTAGACCCTATAGCAGTAGAGGATATCCAGTATATTGTATGGAAACTCAAGGATAAGAATATCGGCATACTCATCACCGACCACAATGTGCAGGAGACATTGAGCATTACCGACCGTGCTTATCTGCTGTTTGAGGGGCGTGTGCTTTTTGAGGGTACATCGGAGGAACTGGCCGGTAATCCTATTGTACGCGAAAAGTATCTTGGACGCGACTTTGTGCTCCGCAAACGAGAATTCCAAATTTAATTCCCGGAAAGTTTTCTACCGGATATTGTATTAAACGAAAACTATGAAAATTTTCAAGACGCTGCTGGCTGTGCTGTTGGCCTGTTTCTGTAATTTGTGTCATGCACAGCAAGAGTTTGTTGTTGACAAGGCGCTGTTCTCACTTTTTGAAAAGACAGTTGACGGAAGGGTAAGTGTCAATATTGTTCTCAAATCCCAAATTGAGCCTGCAAGGATGAAGGCACGCACTTCAATGTGCAAGGATGGAAGAGCGGCAAGAACAATGGCTATTGATGAGCTGCAGGAGCATTCCAAAAGAAGCCAGGCCGCATTGCTTGAAATTCTCGAAAAGGCAAAGGTTGAAGGAACGGTCTCGGACATCTGTTGCCATTGGGTGGCAAACACGATAACCTGTGATGCTACAAAAGGGGTTGTAGAGGCATTGGCGTCGCATCCCGATGTGCTTATGATTGGACATAACAGTGAAGTGCAGCTGGTGCAGGGTTTTTCGGAGGTCGAAAATCCCGCGCCTGTTGCTGTGGTGGCAGCTTCGCATAGCGCTACACCTCATGTGTTGCAGGTAAATGCTGACGATGTGTGGGCGCAGGGGTATACGGGAAAGAATGTTGTGGTTGCGATACTGGACTCGGGCACGAATCCAAATCATTATGACCTTAAAGACCATTTGTGGAGTGGATATGCCGACGCTGACGGGGATGGTGAGGAGGACGACCTCATTCACGGATGGAATTTCGTGGCAAAAAACTCCGATATAACCGATGATTATGGTCATGGAACGCATTGCGCAGGAATTGTGTGCGGCGATGGAACCGTTGGCAATATAACGGGTGTAGCTCCCGATGCTACGCTTATGACAGTGAAAGTGGTGAACCGTACGGGAGGTGGCACGCCGGCGCAGATGATGTCGGGTGTTGAGTTTGCTGTTGAGAACGGTGCAGATGTGTTGAGTATGTCATTGGGCTTCAAGAGGTCACAGATAAGCGATGCCGATATGGTGGCGTTGCGAAGGACTTTTGAGAATACATTGCTTCTTGGTGTGCCGGTGTGTGCTGCGGCGGGAAATGACGGCAATAGCTATGGCGCCCCCGACAATGTCGATTTCCCGGCTGCCTGTCCGCCTCCTTATATGCACCCCGACCAGATGGCGAATGCCGGCGGGTTGACAAGTGTCATTTGTGTAGGTTCTGTCAATGCCAACGATGAATATGTCAGTACATCATCGCAAGGACCGGTAACCTGGCAAGATACTAGCTTTGGAGATTATCCCTACAATGCGGAGCAGATAGGTCTTATCCGCCCCGATATCTCTGCTCCCGGTGACCTGATATACTCACTGAAGCATGATGAGAACGACAAGTACAAGTATATGTCGGGTACATCGCAGGCAACGCCGTGTGTGGCTGGTGTCATTGCCCTGATGCTTGAGAAGAACCCCTCTCTGACTCCGGCCGAGATATGTGAGACAATAGAATCAACAGCCAAGAGACTGACCGATGAAAAGAGTAACTTGACAGGTTCCGGACGTATTGATGCGCTTGCTGCAGTCAACAGTGTTGAGAGCGGGAATGAACGTCCTTTCATCAGATTGACCAATTATTCTCCGTTGTCAATGACTGCCGGTGACGGTAAGGTCTTGAATTTTACAGTCAAGAATAGCGGTAAGGGCGCAAGTGAAGGTGATGTTACCTCCGTCCTCTCAACTGCAGACACTTATGTGACAATTCTGGACGGCGTGGCAAGCCATGGCCCTTTGTCGGCAGGCGAGTCCGCAGAGGGTGAGTTTGTGATAAATGTCAGCGAGGACACTCCCAACGGGCATACAGCATATATGCAGGTAAAGACCTCTGACGGTGTGCGTGAGTGGTGCGATGATATAGCTGTTGTGTTTGACAGCTACGCCAAGGTTGTCTATCTTTCAAGTACCCCTGCGGTTGTCAAGCCTGGTAAGAATGTGGTTGTCAAGGTTGATTTCGTGAACCGTGGAACGGCTGCTGTCGCTACGGCGACAAAGGTTGCAATGACAGCGGCATCGCCATATGCAACTGTGGTCGTGGGTGAGGCAATGCTTGAGCCTATGGCTGTGGGCGAGGTGCGTGCAGCAGAGTTTGTGGTGGATATTGATGAATCCATTCCTGACAACACTTCGGTTAGCTTTGATATATACACTGTTCCCGGCAATTACGCTGTCACCGAAAGTTTTGTCTGTGAGTTTGAGGCCGGTTTGGACGAGAATGGCTATGTGAAGGATGGCTTTGCGGGGTGGACAACCTTTGATGCAAGCAATGATGGCCGCAACCACCCATGGTGGCACTCCTCGGCTTCGGGAGTCCACAGGGTAGAGAGTGCCGGTGAAGCGCACTCAGGTACCGGACAGATGATGAGTGAGGCCTATTGCCAGGCATCGATGATGGAGTACACGGTTCCTATTGACAACTATCTTGTCTCTCCCAAGGTAAAAGTTGCAGCCGGCGGTAAATTCTCTTTCTGGGCACGTGTTCATTCAAGTACATGGTTCGGTGAACACTTCGGCGTTGCCGTGTCCGAGGCCGGGAACAAGTCCGCGGCAGATTTCAGAATGTTGGAGGAGTGGACAATAACAAAAGAGAATGGCGACGGCTGGATTGAGTATTCTGTTGACCTGGCCGGCTATGAGGGCAAGGAGGTATATGTGGCAATACGCCATTTCTTTACCGATGAGCAATGGGCTGCATTGGATTATGGCTATGATGTCTACATACTGCATGTCGATGATGCAATGTTCTACAATGTCGTGGATGTTTCACCCCAGTTTGTCTATGACAATTACAGCCGCTTCTCGTTGGAGATCGAGGGTAATCCGTTGCCGGCGCCGAAGAATGTGGTTGCAATGCCTGCAGGTACATCGGCGGTAAACATCTCATGGGATGCTGTTGCGAATGCCCAAGGCTATAATGTTTACCGTAATGGTGTCTGTGTAGCAGAAACCAAGGCGTTGTCATATACGGACAGTGGTCTTTCTGCCGATACCGAATACCGTTATTGTGTAGCGGCGGTGTACAATGGCAAGGAGTATGAGCGCTCTGAGGAGGCAACGGCTGTTACCGGCAAGGCCGATTATAGTGTAAAGATAAAGAGTGTTGTTCCGGGTGCGCTTGCCGTTGGCGAGAACACTCTTGATATAACCATGGTCAACAATGGCCGCTATGAACAGAAATCGAGAAGTACTCTTGCGCTCACGACAACCAGTCCGTATGTTACTGTCGTGACCGGAAATGTGGGGATGAGCTATTTGCCTGTGGGTGCGGAGTCTACAAAAAGTTTCGTGGTGCTGGTTGATGAGGCTGCTCCCAATGGGCATGTCGCGGAGTTCAATCTCAACATTGCCGAACTCTATGAGGGCAAGAATGTCTGGAACTGTCCTTTCGTGCTGATGGTGGGTGCTCCGGGTGATGATACTTCCATCGGTAGTGTGGCGGCAGACAGCGGGCAGCACAGGGTTGTCTATGACCTTAGCGGCAGGCCGGTAAAGAATCCTAAGGCCGGCATATACATTGTGGATGGCAGGAAAATCGTTGTAAGATGACCTGTTGAGCATTGCCATTAAAAAACTTACAAAACGACAGCAAAGTGCAGTAATTGCCCCGTTTGTTTTGTGTAAGTTGTCAACAAAATTGCTTTTTACTTGATTTTGTGCTCAACTTGTTGTATTTTTGTGCGCCTTAAATTAAGGTGTGTAGTGTGCCCTTGCGGCGCGGGCTACAGTGGCTTGAAAAAACATTAAAAATTTATATACATGGAATTTACACTTAAAAATCAGGATGCTACAAGCGCAATCCTTTCAGTAAACATTCAGGAGGCCGACTACTCGGCTTTGGTTGAGAAGCAGTTGAAGAACTTCCGTCAGAAGGCAAATATTCCGGGTTTCCGTCCGGGTATGGTGCCAATGGGCTTGATTAAGAAGCAGTACGGTACAGCTGTAAAGGCCGAGGAGATCAACAAGCTTTTGCAGACAAAGATTTTTGAATATATCAGAGAGAATAAGATTGATATGCTTGGTGAGCCACTTCCTATCGAGGAGCAGCAGGCAAACATCAACATGGCCGATGATAAGGAGTTTACTTTTGAGTTTGAGATTGCTCTTGCTCCAAAGTTCGATGCAGTGCTCGACAAGAACGACGCTCTTGCATACTACAGAATTCAGCCAACTGACGAGATGATTCAGAGCCAGGTTGATGCTTTTGCACAGCGTTGTGGCGAGTACAAGCAGGTGGAGTCTTGCGAGAATGGCGATATGCTCAAGGGTACATTGACCGAGGCTGTTGAGAACGGTGTTGTTGTACGCGAGGCAGTTATGATGCCTGCTTACATGAAGAACGAAGAGCAGAAGGCTCTCTTCGCAGGTGCAAAGGTAAATGATGTTGTGACATTCAATCCTTTCACAGCATTCGATGGCAATGAGGCGGAGTTGGCTTCACTTCTCAAGGTTGAGAAGAGCGAGGTAGCTGCCCACAACGGTGAGTTCACATTCGCAATAACAGAGATTACTCGTTTCGATGCAAGCGAGGTTAACCAGAATGTGTCCGATGCTGCATTCGGTAAGGACGCTGTCAAGAGCGAGGAGGAGTTCCGCGCAAAGATTGCTGAACAGTTCGAGGCACGTTTTGAGGTTGAGAGCGACTATAAGTTGTTGATGGATGTACGTGACTACCTCATGAACAAGGTTGGTAAACTCGAGTTCAACGAGGCAATTCTCCGTCGCATCATGGATGCAAACAAGGCTGAGGGTGAGGTTGTAAGCGAGGATGAGTTCCAGAAGAGCCTTACAGAGCTCCGTTGGCACTTGGTTAAGGAGCAGCTTGCGAAGAAGTTCGAAGTTAAGATTGATGACAACGATGTTCTCAATGTTGCCAAGGGTGCAACCCGTGACCAGTTCGCGCAGTACGGTATGGCGAACGTTCCCGAGGATCTGCTCGAGAACTATGCCAAGGAGATGCTCAAGCAGGAGAAGACACGCGAGGCTCTTATCAACCGTGCGGTAGATGTGAAGCTTATCCAGGCTATCAAGGCTGCGGTTACCTTGAACGAGGAGAAGATTTCTGTTGAGGATTTCAACAAAAAGGTGTCAGAGAACGCTTAATATATTGAAGATAGGTACTTTTCCGGCCTATTGGCTTTGCCCGATAGGCCGGATTTTTTTAAATAATAACAAATAAAGGAAGTGTCGTATGGATAGAGATGATTTTAGAAAGTATGCCACCAAGCATCTTGGTATGAACAGTATGGTGCTTGATGATGTGATGAAGGCTCAGGCGCAGTATCTGAACCCATATATTCTCGAGGAGAGACAGTTGAACGTTACGCAGATGGACGTGTTCTCGCGTCTGATGATGGACAGAATCATTTTCCTGGGCACTCAAATCGACGATTATACAGCCAATACCCTTCAGGCACAGTTGCTTTATCTTGACTCTGTAGACAGTGGTAAGGATATCTCAATTTATATCAACTCTCCGGGTGGCTCGGTCTATGCCGGCCTGGGAATCTATGATACAATGCAGTTTATCTCGAGCGATGTGGCTACAATATGTACGGGTATGGCTGCAAGTATGGCTGCCGTGCTGCTTGTTGCCGGTGCCGAGGGAAAGCGTTCGGCGTTGACACACAGCCGCGTGATGATACACCAGCCTCTTGGTGGTGTGCAGGGGCAGGCAAGTGATATTGAGATTACTGCCCGCGAGATACAGAAGCTTAAGAAGGAGCTTTATACAATAATTTCAGACCATAGCAAGCAGCCTTTTGACAAGGTGTGGGCCGACAGTGACCGTGATTACTGGATGACTGCAGCCGAAGCGAAGGAGTATGGTATGATTGACCGTGTCCTTACACGTAAAATATAATTCAACCGATGGCAGAAAAAGGGAAAAAACGTTGTAGCTTCTGCGGTAGGACAGAAGATCAGGTTGCGTTGCTCATGACCGGCATGACCGGCTACATATGTAATGACTGTGTAGAACAGGCTCATAATATTTTGCGCGAAGAGGCGTTGCTGCCTAAAAGTGACTTCGATATGAAGGAACTGCCCAAGCCAAAGGAGATTAAGGCATTCCTTGATGAGTATGTCATTGGTCAGGACGAGGCTAAATGTGCACTCGCAGTGTCGGTGTACAATCATTATAAGCGACTCATGCAGCGTGACGCGGCCGACGATGTGGAGATAGAGAAGAGCAACATTATAATGGTGGGCAGTACTGGTACGGGCAAGACTCTGCTTGCACGTACAATAGCCAAACTGTTGAAGGTGCCCTTTACAATTGTTGATGCTACAGTGCTTACCGAGGCCGGCTATGTGGGCGAGGATATCGAGAGTATACTGACGCGTCTTCTGCAGGTGGCCGACTATAACGTGGAGGAGGCCGAGCGTGGCATTGTGTTCATTGATGAGATTGACAAGATTGCCCGCAAGAGCGATAATCCGTCAATAACCCGCGATGTAAGTGGTGAGGGTGTGCAGCAGGGTCTGCTCAAACTGCTTGAGGGTTCGGTTGTGAATGTCCCGCCCCAGGGTGGCCGCAAACATCCCGACCAGAAGATGATACCTGTGAATACAAAGCACATCCTTTTCATATGTGGCGGAGCGTTCGATGGTATTGAAAAGAAGATTGCACAGCGCCTGAACACACATGTCGTTGGTTATAATTCGGTTCAGAACAAGATGCATATTGAAAAGGGAGACATGATGCAGTATATAATGCCCCAGGATTTGCGTTCTTTTGGTCTCATCCCTGAAATCATAGGCCGTTTGCCAATCCTTACCTCCCTGCGTCCGCTGGATCGTGCAACCTTGCGCAACATCCTCACAGAACCAAAGAACTCTATAATAAAGCAGTATGTGAAGCTGATGGAGATGGACGGTGTGAAACTCACCTTTGACGACGAGACGTTGGAGTATATCGTTGATACCGCAGTTGAGTATAAGCTCGGTGCACGTGGTCTGCGTTCCATTGTGGAGTCCATAATGATGGAGAAGATGTTCGAGATTCCATCAAGCGGAGCAGATACATGCGAGATAACGAAAGAGTATGCACAGAAGCAGGTGGAGAAGAGCACCGCATTAAAATGTGCGATATAAAATCGCTTTGCGCCAGTACAATCGGCAGGCTCCATGCATGGTGCCTGCTGATTGTTTTATGTTTGCCGATTTTTTTTCTGGCATTTTTGATAATAAATTTGAAAAAAGTTGTACGTTTAATTGATATATTTATAACTTTGTTTTCAAATAGGCATGTTATATAATGGCAAAGAAGTGTAATTTAACGGAAGTTCTCAAGGAGAACTTTGGTTTTGACAAGTTTAAGGGTGACCAGGAGGCTGTCATCAAGAACTTGCTTGCAGGCAATGATGCCTTTGTTCTGATGCCTACCGGTGGCGGCAAATCGCTCTGCTATCAGCTGCCTTCGCTCGTTATGGAGGGGACTGCGATAGTGATTTCTCCGCTTATCGCCTTGATGAAGAATCAGGTCGATGCCATCAGGAATCTGAATGAGGATGATGGTGTGGCGCATTTCTTGAATTCGTCGCTTACGAAACAGGCGATAGAGGAGGTGAAGGAAGATGTGCTTTCCGGTAAGACAAAACTTCTGTATGTAGCTCCCGAGTCGTTGACGAAGGAGGAGAATGTGGAGTTCCTGAAAAGTGTGAAGATTTCTTTCTATGCGATTGATGAGGCGCATTGTATCTCGGAGTGGGGGCATGATTTCCGACCCGAATATCGCCGCATACGTCCTATAATGAACGAAATCGGTCGCGCTCCAATAATTGCGTTGACAGCTACTGCTACAACCAAGGTGCGTGATGACATAAAGAAGAACCTGGGGATACAGGATGCTCCGGACTTCAAGTCATCGTTCAACCGCCCCAATCTCTATTATGAGGTGCGTTCTAAGACAAAGGACGTTGACAAGGATATTATAAAGTTTATAAAGGCAAACCCGGGCAAGTCGGGTATCATATATTGTTTGAGTCGCAAGAAGGTCGAGGAACTGGCCGAGATTTTGCAGACAAACGAAATTTCGGCAAAGGCCTACCATGCCGGAATGGATTCGGCCATGAGGTCGCAGACTCAGGACGATTTTATAATGGAAAAGATAGATGTCATTGTTGCAACCATTGCCTTTGGTATGGGTATTGACAAACCCGATGTGCGCTATGTTATCCATTATGATATTCCCAAGAGCCTTGAGGGGTATTACCAGGAGACCGGTCGTGCCGGACGTGACGGTGGTGAAGGACAGTGTATAACATTCTATAACAACAAGGATTTACAGAAACTGGAAAAATTCCTTGAGGGCAAGCCGCTGGCCGAGCAGTATATCGGCCGTCAGTTGTTGCACGAGACAACGGCGTATGCCGAATCGTCGGTTTGCCGTAGGAAATTATTGTTACATTATTTTGGTGAAAGTTACGACGTGGAAAATTGTGGTAATTGTGATAACTGCCTTAATCCTAAAAAGCAGGTGGAAGCAAAAGAGTCGCTCGAGACTGTCATTGAGGCCGTGTTGGCATTGAAGGAGAATTTTAAGGCCGATTATGTAATAGATGTTCTTTTGGGTAAAGAGACTGCTGATATAATATCGCATAATCATGACGAGCTCGAGTGTTTTGGCTGTGGTGATGACGAGGATGCAAAGCGTTGGAACGCGGTTATACGTCAGGCTTTGATAGCCGGTTATCTTGACAAGGATGTTGAGAACTATGGCTTGCTCAAGGTGACCAAGCAGGGTCACTCGTTCCTCAAGAAACCTGTGTCGTTCAAGATTGTCGAGGATAGGGATTTTGATGAAGAGGAGACGATTGTGCAGACATCCAGCTCATCGGCAGTGGATCCTGCGCTTTTTGCAATGCTCAAGGATTTGCGCAAGAAATTGTCGAAGCAGTTGGAGTTGCCTCCTTATGTGATATTCCAGGATCCTTCGCTTGAGGCAATGGCTACTACTTATCCCATTACCATTGATGAACTGAAGAATATTCCCGGTGTGGGCGAGGGAAAGGCAAAGCGTTACGGCGAGGAGTTCTGCGCTCTTATCAAGCGCCACTGCGAGGAGAACGAGATTGAACGCCCTGAGGATATACGCATACGCACTGTTGCCAACAAATCAAAGTTGAAGGTTGCCATTATCAATGCCATTGACCGCAAGGTGGCGCTTGACGACTTGGCTATCAGCAAGGGTGTGGAGTTTGACGAACTGCTCGATGATGTGGAATCTATTGTCTATTCAGGCACCAAACTGAATATCGACTATTTCCTTGAAGAGATTCTTGACGAGGAGAACCTGCATGAGATTTATGACTACTTCAAGAACTCCGATACCGATTCCATTGATGCGGCTATCGAGGAACTTGGTGGTGAATATACCGAGGAGGAGATACGACTTGTGCGTATCAAGTTCATATCCGAGGTTGGAAACTGATTTTTGAGAAAAAGAAAAATATATAGCTATATGAATGATTTTATAAAAGAAAAGATTGTGATGGACGGCTTGACCTATGACGACGTGTTGCTTATTCCTGCATACTCTGAGGTGCTGCCGAAAGGGGTTTCTTTGAAAACCAAGTTCTCAAGAAATATTGAGTTGAACGTGCCATTCGTGACTGCGGCAATGGATACGGTTACCGAGGCAAAGATGGCTATTGCCATTGCGCGTGAAGGAGGTATCGGCGTTATTCATAAGAATATGTCGATTGAGGAGCAGGCGCATCAGGTTGCCATTGTGAAACGTGCCGAGAACGGCATGATCTATGATCCAATCACAATTCAGGCAAACTCTACCGTAAAGGATACTCTTGAACTTATGGCAGAATATCATATCGGTGGTATACCGGTTGTTGATGATTGCAAGAAGCTTATGGGTATTGTGACCAACCGCGACCTCCGTTTTGAGACCAATATGGCGCGTCCCATCAGTGAGATTATGACACCTGCCGACAGGGTTGTTTATACAAATCAGAAAACCGATATGGAGGCTGCTGCCACCATTCTGCGTGAGAACAAGATTGAGAAGCTCCCCGTAGTTGACAATGATGGCAAATTGGTGGGTCTTATCACATATAAGGATATCACAAAGGCAAAGGACAAGCCAATGGCTTGCAAGGACAGCAAGGGACGCTTGCGTGTTGCAGCCGGTGTGGGTGTGACTGGTGATGCCATGGAGCGTATCAAGGCACTTGTGGATGCTGGTGTCGATGCAGTAGTTATCGATACTGCTCATGGTCACTCTGCAGGGGTTGTGCAGAAATTGAAAGAGGCGAAGGCTCTGTTCCCGCAGATTGATATTGTTGTCGGTAATGTCGCAACAGGTGAGGCTGCAAAGATGTTGGCCGATGCAGGCGCCGATGCAGTCAAGGTTGGTATCGGTCCGGGTTCAATCTGTACAACACGTGTTGTAGCCGGTGTCGGTGTGCCACAGCTGTCGGCTGTATATGATGTTGCCAAGGCGCTTGAGGGTACAGGTGTGCCTTTGATTGCCGATGGTGGTCTACGCTATTCTGGTGATGTCGTGAAGGCATTGGCAGCCGGTGGTTACTGTGTGATGATCGGTTCACTTGTTGCCGGTACAGAGGAGTCTCCCGGTGACACAATCATCTTCAATGGCCGTAAATTCAAGTCATACCGCGGTATGGGTTCTCTCGAGGCTATGGAGAATGGTTCAAAGGACCGTTACTTCCAGGCCGACACTGCCGATAAGAAGAAACTCGTACCCGAGGGTATTGCAGCACGTGTGCCTTATAAGGGAACATTGTTTGAGGTTATTTATCAGTTGGTAGGCGGTTTGCGTGCCGGTATGGGATATTGTGGTGCAAAGGATATCGAGGCATTGCATAATGCAAAATTCGTACGTATTACAAATGCCGGTGTACTTGAGAGTCATCCACACGATGTCTCAATTACCAGCGAGGCACCGAACTACAGTCGTCCTGAATAAAAAAGTAATAATGAGATTAAAGAATATTGCAGCATTTTTGTTGCTGACATCTACAACTGCATTGGCACAGGTAACAGACCCTGTGCTAATGCGCGTTAATGGCAAGGAGGTAAAACGCTCTGAATTCGAGTATGCGTTCAACAAGAACAATACCAATCTTGCCGGTGAAGGACAGAGCGTTGAGGAGTATCTGCCCATGTATGTCGACTTCAAACTGAAGGTTGCCGAGGCGGAGTCGTTGTCATTGGATACTTTGACTTCTTTCAAGGAGGAGTATGAGCGTGACCGTAATCTTATGGCCGAGAACTATCTTGTCGATACCTGTTTTATCAACGATGAGGCTTACAGAATCTATGCAAAGGATTCGGCTACCATTGGCAAGGATGGTTTCCTGGAGGTTGCCCACATTGTTTTTCTTGCCAAGCAGACGGCTCCGGCTGCTGATATCAGACTTGCAAGAGCGAGAATAGATTCGGCACATGCAATGCTCAATAATGGCCAGACATTTGAAGATGTTGCCAGGTATTTCAATATTCCAGCCCAGGCGATACGTCCGTTTGAGATTGTGCGTGGTCAGGTCTATCCCGAATTCGAGAAGGCTGCCTATGCGATTGCCGACGGCAGCTATTCGGCTCCTTTTGAGTCACCTGCCGGTTTCCATATCGTCAAGCGTATCTCTTCGCGACCCTTCGGCTCTTTCCAGGAGTATAAGCCGGCAATTATAAATATGCTCGAGCAGCAGAATATCCGTGAGGCGGCGCGTATGAAACGTGGCAGTGAACTGGCGCAGGAATTTGGTGGCAATCTCACTCCTCAAGAGGCGCTTGCCCGTGAGGATAGCCTGCTTGAGAGCAAATATCCCGATTTCGGGAACCTCATGCGCGAGTACTATGAGGGGCTTCTTTTCTTTGAAGTGTCGACACGCGAGGTGTGGAGCAAGGTTGCCGGCGATGAGGACGGTCTTGCAAAATACTTCAAGAAGAACAAAAAGAAGTACAGGTTCGAGACTCCGCGTTTCCGTGGAGCCGTGGTGCAGGCCAACAGTCAGGAGAATCTTGACAGGGTGAAGGAGATACTTGCCGGCCAGAGTTTTGAGAATTACAAGTCGGCAATTGAGGAAAAATTGCCAAAGGATTCAGTGCGCACGGTGCGTGTCGAGGTGGGTATTTTTGCGGTAGGTGACAATGCTTGGGTTGACAGCAAGGTCTTTGGTCAGGGCGATGGAGGTAAACTGCGACGTGGCTTTGTTGTTGTCGATACAGTGGGTGAAGTCATTAAAGCTCCCGAAACATACAAGGATGTGAAGGGTGAGGTGACTGCCGATTACCAGAAATATCTCGAAGAAAAGTGGGTTAAGTCCTTGCGCAAGAAGTACAAGGTCAAGATTTACAATGATGTGCTAAAAACAGTTAATAATCACGAATAAGCAAGATGTTTTTGTACCTTTGTGTCGTGAACTGTTTTTTACTCTTCATTTCTTTTGCAATATTTGGAAAAACTGATGCCCGGTAAAGGAATCTGGAAAAATATATGCCTTTTAGCTCTCCCGGCTTTGCTTTTTGCTTGCCGGGAAGAGGTGTCTTATGTGGACCGTAACGTTATGCCTAGGAATGCTGTGGCAAGTGTCGGTGATATACGCCTGTACAGGGATGATGCCGATATTGCTTACGCGCAGCAGGGACGTGGTGCCGACAGTGTGGCTTTCATGCAGGACTACGTGGAGCGTTGGGCTATTGACGTGCTTTTCTATGAAAAGGCAAAGGAGAATGTGGCTTCAACTGCCGAAATAGACCGGATGGTTGAGAACTACCGTGCAAGCCTTATTCAGAATCTCTATCAGGACAGGCTCATAACTCAGCAACTGTTGCCGGGCATCTCCGATAGTGAGGTACGCGATTTCTATGAGAAAGAGCAGGCGCTGTTTGAATTGACCGAACCCTATGTCAAAGGTTTTTATGTAAAGTTGCCGCTCAAGGCCTCCAAAACACGCGATGTACGTAATCGCTGTCTGCGCCGTGGGCAAGAGGATCTCGAGGAACTGGAGAAACTGTGTTCCGAGAATGGCTATGAGTATCAGTTCTTTATGGAGGAGTGGATGCCTTTCGCTGATCTGGTTCACAGGATACCGCTCACCGGGCAACAGCTGATGGATCGTCTTCTCAAGAAAGACGTAATTGAATTCAATGAAGGTAAATTCACCTATTTTGTCTGCGCTGATTCGATATTGAGGAGAAACGACATTAAGCCAATGGAGATGGTTTCGGATGAGATAAAGGAACTGCTTCTTAACTCAAGGAAAGCAAAGTTTATCAAGCAGGTAAAACGTTCCCTTTATGAAGAGGCTTTGAAAAATGGCCGTGTAATCTTGTACTGATGTAAATGCATTGTAAGTAAAATGTATAGAAAATGAATATAAAGCTAATATTTATAAAAAGTCTGCTATGTGCAATGCTTGCGGCGTTTCCGCTCCAAAGCGGTGTGGCCCAAAGTAATGTGATTGACCGCGTGGAGTGGGTTGTGGGCGACAAGTCTATCCTGCGTTCCGATATTGAAGAGGCTATCCGCTATTGGGTTGCTTCGGGCAGGGTGTTCGAGGGTGATCCTTACTGTATCGTAGGTGAAGACCTGGCTGTGCAGCAACTTTTTCTGCATCAGGCAGCCTTGGATAGTATTGAGGTGGATGAGGGAAATATAATGCGTCAGGTTGAGATGCAGATGGAGTATGTGATACAGCAGATTGGTTCAAAAGAGAAAATGGAGGAGTATTTCAACATGACCTCTTCCAATATTCGCGAAATGTATCGCGAACAGCTCTATAACAAGGAGATGGCCGACAGGATGAAGATGTCTATTGTCGGCGATCTGAAGATTTCTCCAGTGCTTGTAAGGCGTTATATGGAGTCTTTGCCAAAAGACAGTATCCCTTTTATACCGCAACAGGTCGAAGTGCAGATTATGACAATGCAGCCTCGTATAGATCAGGAGGAGATTGAGCGCGTGAAGGGCGAGTTGCGCGAGTATACCGAGCGTATTATGAGCGGTGAGACCAGTTTCTCAACTCTTGCGCTCATGTATTCCGAGGATCCCGTTTCTGCCCGTCGTGGTGGAGAGCTTGGATTTACCGGCCGTGGACAGTGGCAGCCTGAATTCTCGGCTGTGGCATTCAACCTTACCGATCCGGGCAAGGTGTCAAAGATTGTAGAGACCGAGTATGGTTTCCACATCATACAGCTCATAGAGAAACGTGGTGACAAGGTTAACGTGCGACATATCTTGAGAAAGCCTACACATTCAAGTGAGAACCTCAAGGCAATGCTTCTTCGTCTCGATTCGATTGCGACAGATATAAAAGAGGGTGAAATTACCTTTAATGATGCCGTTGGTCTTTATTCCGACGACAAGGATACACGTAACAACTTTGGTATAATGTATAACAAGATGAGCGCATCGTCTCATTTTGGTATGGATGAATTGCCTGTGGATGTCGCACGTGTCATTGAGACATTGCCTGTGGGCGAAGTGTCGCAGCCTTTCGTGTGGTTGCTCGACAATGGCAAGACTGTGTGCGCGATAGCGAAGGTCAAGTCAAGGACCGAAGCTCATGTGGCTACTTTCAGTGATGACTACGAGGTGCTGCGTAAAATGTATGAGGAGAAGTTGAGTGATGAACGTATAAAGGAGTGGGTCAAGAAGAAACAGCGCGCTACATATGTTCGCGTGAACAAGGAGAGCCGCACTTGTGAATTCCTATACCCCGACTGGAATTTCTTTGAAGAGTAATAGCTGTTTTCCAATGCCGAGACTTCTGTTGCTCATATCCCTTTTCTTCGTGTCATTGCCGCTGTTTTCACAGGAACAGCGTCTGGACATGGTGTCGACACCTCCTGTCAAGAAGAGTTATGTCCATCTGTTGCATACCGACATTACGCGTTTTGATGAGGCTATTGACCCGGAGGCTTGGATTCTTGTAGGAAATGTCAATTTCCGCCGTGACAGTATGTATATGTTCTGCGACAGTGCCCACTATTATCAAAAGCGTAATTCCTTCATTGCTTTCGGGAATGTCAGGATGGAGCAGGGTGATACGCTGTTCCTCTATGGAGATTATCTGGACTTCGATGGTGTTACAAATATTGCCAGGGTGAGGAATAACGTGAGACTCATTGACAAGGATGTTGTTCTTGAGACAGATAGTCTCGACTATGACCGTAACAGGAATCTTGGCTATTTCTTTGAGTATGGAGTGTTGTGTGACTCAACCGGAACCCTGAGGTCATATTATGGCGATTATAATGTGGATAGCAGGACTGCGGTCTTTATGGATGATGTCACTCTTGAAAATTCAAGGTTCCTGCTCTTGTCCGATACCTTATATTATAATACGGACAGCAAGCTGGCAACAATAGTGGGGCCTACTAATATGTATACCGGGAGCACCGAGATATACTCGGACCGCGGAACTTTCAACACAGCTACCAGGCTTGCTACATTGGTTGAGCGGCCGGTGTTGTATAGCAACAACAGGAATGTGATGGCCGATTCCATCTTTTATGATACTGCTCTTGGCTACAGTGAAGTCTTTGGAAATATAGTATATACCGATACCATAAACCGTAATATGCTTATGGGTGAGTATGCCTTCCTTGACGAGGTGAGGGATTCGTTGTTTGTGACAGAGGAGGCAATGGCTGTGGATTTTTCGCAGCGCGACTCGCTTTTTGTCCATTCCGATACCATTTGGGCCATCACCTATAATATTGACACGGATTCTCTTTATCGCAAGGTAAAGGCATATAACAAGGTTCGTGCCTGGGGACGTAATATGCAGGCTGTATGTGATTCTCTTGTCTTTGACTCCAGGGATACCTGCATGACAATGTACAAGGATCCTATCCTGTGGAATGGCAATCTCCAGCTTTTGGGTGAAGTGATAAAGATATATATGAATGACTCTACCATCAATTGGGTAAACATTATAAACCAGTCGCTCTATGTGGAGGAACTGGACTCTTCCATCTATAACCAGATTAAAAGCAAGGAGATGGAGTTTTATTTTACCGATGGCAGGTTGCGCGAAATGCATGCAGTAGGTGGTGTTGAAGTCGTTTTCTATCCGTTGGACAGTGATAGCACCTATATCGGCATGAACACGACCACGTCAGGGCGCATAATAGCTTATATGAAGGACCGTAAGGTCGAACGTGTTGTTGTGCCAAAGGAGTCAAAGGGCGTATTCTATCCAATGAGCCTGCGCCCCGAGGAAAAACGCTTCCTTGATGGTTTTGCGTGGTTCGATTATGTGCGTCCGCTCTTCAAGGAGGATATTTTTTATTGGAGAGGCAAAGGTGGAGGCAAGGAGCTGAAAGTCATTAAAAAAGACAATATTCCTTTGCCAACACTTGACCGTTTTAAAAAGAAGTGATATATGGCAGGCTTTAAGATGCGAGAACCCAGAAAGTTCAACCATAAATATATATTTGTTGACGAGCGCAAGGAGAAGCTCGACAAGATTGTCGAGAATGCCAAGCGCGACCTTGGTATGCTTCCTCCCGGTGAACCCACTTACGAGGAACGTATCAGAGGCGCTTTTGTCGGTGAAAACTCACACCTCGACCGCAAACGCAACAATGCATCGCGCATCTCGTCGCGTTTTGCGGTGGCAGCTCTTTTCGTGTGTGTGTTTGTGTTGTACTATATTATGAAAACAGTTTACGGCTACGTATGAACGATGTGATACATTTGTTGCCCGATTCTGTGGCAAATCAGATTGCAGCCGGTGAGGTTGTGCAGGGTCCTGCGTCGGTGGTTAAGGAACTCGTGGAGAATGCCATCGATGCCGGAGCCACAAAAGTGCAGGTTGTTGTTGCCGATGGTGGCCGCACCCTCATTCAGGTTATTGACAACGGTAAGGGTATGTCCGAGACCGATGCGCGTCTTGCCTTTGAGAGGCACGCGACATCAAAGATTGCGAGCGCGGATGACCTGTTCGCCCTTACCACTATGGGTTTCCGTGGCGAAGCACTGGCCTCCATTGTAGCTGTAGCTCAGGTTGAACTTGTTACCCGACGTGCCGAGGATGAACTGGGAACCAGCATTGCCATGAGTGGCTCAAAGCTCGAGGCGCAGGAGCCTGTCGCAGCCCCGGTGGGCAGCAACTTCAAGGTAAAGAACCTGTTTTTCAATATCCCTGCACGCAGAAAGTTCCTCAAGTCTGTGCAGACCGAATTAAATAACATTGTGACCGAATTCGAGCGTGTCGCGCTTATCAATTGCAATGTCGAATTTTCGCTTTCGCACAATGGCAATGAGATGATATCCTTGCCACCCTCTTCATTCCGTCAAAGGATTGTGAATCTCTTTGGCAAGCGAGTGAATGCCCATCTCATAGAAGTGGCAGTAGAGAGTTCGCTCATAAATATAAAAGGTTTTGTAGGTGCCCCCGAGAGTGCCCGCAAGAAAGGTGCCTTGCAATATTTCTTTGTCAACGGACGTTATATGCGTCACGCTTATTTTGCTAAGGCGGTAGCCGAGGCCTACGGCGAGATAATACCGCAGGGTGAGCAGGTGCCGTTTTTCCTCTGTTTCGATGTGGACCCATCGCGTATTGATGTGAATATACACCCGACAAAGACCGAGATAAAGTTTGAGGACGAATCGAACTTGTGGAAGATAATATCTGCGGCTGTCAAAGAGTCGCTCGGGCGTTTCAATGCTACACCGAGCCTTGACTTTGACGACGATGTCATGCCCGAAATCCCGGTGATGGATTTCTCTTCCACGTCCAATGCGCCGGTTTCGGCTCCAAAGGTCTCCTATAACCCATCCTATAACCCATTCAGCAAGTTCAAGCCCGATTATCGCAACTCAAGTGAAGGGTGGGAGGCGCTGTACGATAGCGTTGGTGGTTCTTCAAAGCCGCTCGATCTCTCTCCGTTTGAGGATGAAGAGGTGCTTAATGCAAACGAGCCAATAGTGGATGTGCAAAGTACAATGCAAGCGCCCGAGTCCGACTATGTACCGTTGTCGCAATATAAGGGGCAATATATTCTTGTTCCTGTAAAGTCCGGTTTGATGTGGGTGCACCAGCGCAGGGCGCACATACGTGTATTGTATGAGAAATATCGTCAGCAGATAAGTGAAAAGCGCAGTGCTTCGCAAGGAGTGCTTTTCCCCGAGAGGGTAGAACTGTCCATGAATGAGGCCCTGGTGCTTGAGTCAATCTCGGAGGATCTTGTGTCGCTGGGCTTTGATATCTCTTCGCTGGGCGGTGGTACATTTGTGCTTAACGGCGTGCCTGTCGGTATTGAGGGGTTGCAACCCGTGAAACTGTTGACCGATATAATACATTCTGCAATGGAGCAGACTGGCGACGTAAGGGAAAAGGTGTGTGACAGGATAGCTGCAGCAATGGCAAAGGCAGTAGCTATTGTGGCCGGGCAGTTGCTGTCGCAGGAGGAGATGGCTTCTCTTATAGATGACCTTTTCAATACAACCATGCCATCGCATACGCCCGATGGAAAGCTTGTAATTCACATTATGAACGATGCTGAAATTGACCGTAATTTCTCTAAATGACGGATATGTAGAGCGATATGTGGCTTTTTCTTGTTAAAAAAGGTTAAATGTATTCCTAAATATATCTGCCGTATGCTCCGCTTTGTAAAATTTATGTAATTTTGCAAATAAATAGGTGGACTATGTGATAGCATCAGAACTGCTTTTCGTGGTGCCGTGGCCTATGAAAACATTATAGCGGCTTGTTTGTTTGTAAATATGCCGCTTTGTGAAAAGAGATTAAATAAGTGTTTATATAAATCTAATTAGTTTTAAGTATGAAAAAGTTTATGATTTCACTAGCTCTTGCTAGTTTTGCAATGTTCTCTACAGCACAGGAGACAGTTAGCGAGGTCGTAGTTCCTACCAAGTCTAAGTCGGTAGTAACTAACAGCTTCGGTAGCAACTGGTTTGTAGGCGTTAACGGTGGTGTTAACCTCTACAACGGTGTGTTTATGGACGGTGTGACAATCTTCGATCACGTTTCTCCGGCGCTTGACATCTATTTTGGTAAATGGCATACTCCTGGTTTCGGTTGGAGAGTCGCTTATCGCGGTTTGAATATTCAGACTTATGAGGAGTGGTGTCATGCTGCGTTCATGAACTATCACTTTGATGCAATGTTCAACTTGTGCAATCTCATTGGTGGCTATAAGGCTGATCGCGTTTGGAATGTGATTCCTTACGTTGGTGTTGGTTGGGCTGGTCGTCATGCTATTGCGCAGAATGATAATCATAACACAATGACTTCGGGTACTTTTACAGGTACACTCTCTGCAAACTTCGGTATCCTTCAGTCATTCCGCGTTGCTAAGCGTTTGTCTATCAACCTTGAGTTGGCAGGTTCATTCTTCCGCAACGGTTTCAGCGGTCGTCCAGGTTGGAGCGGTCACGATGCAATGTGGACTGCAACTGCCGGTCTTACAGTTGACCTCGGCCGTGTAGGTTGGGACAATGCTCCTGATGTTGAGGCTCTCCAGGGTATCTATGCCGGTATGATCGATGGTCTCCAGGGTCAGCTCGACGATGCGTTGGCTGCTAACAAGGAGAAGCAGAACCAGATTAAGGCTCTTGAGGAGGCAAACAAGGCTCTTGAGACAAACGCAGCCGCTTACAGAAATGTTAAGCCACTCAGCGTTTCTGAGTCAATCTTCTTCGAGTTCGGTTCTTCAAAGATTGCTTCTAAGAAGGAGGAGTTGAACATTAAGGCTTATGCTGAGGCTGCTAAGACTGCAGGCGTGGCTGTTAAGGTTGTTGGTTTCGCTGACGTTGTTGGTTCAAGCGAGTACAACGTTAAGTTGTCACAGTCTCGTGCTGATGCGGTTGCTGAGGTTCTCAAGGCTGCCGGTGCTGAGGTTGAGTCAGTGGTTGGTTACGGTGAGTCTGAGGAGTACAAAGAGCGCTTCTTGAACCGTCGTGCGGTTATCACAGTTGCTGAATAATCACAGATTGAGCAATATAATGAATTGGGCAAGCGTTATGCTTGCCCAATTTTTTTATATGAAAGTATGGCCTGTGTGGTGTCGGGGTGTGCTTGGCTGTGCACCTCGTGTAAACAGAGTGCTCTGGATAGACGTGTGGCTTGCCGGTATGTTTGTGCGTGTTTGTAATGGTGCTTATTATGATGTTTGTGGAGGAATGGTCGCTTGTTTTTGTGATTTTTTGATAATTTGGAAAAATAATTGGCGAAATATTTGGTTGTTTAAAAACTTTGCTGTACTTTTGCAACGCAATTCGGGAACGAAAGCAACTTTAGGACGTTTAGCTCAGCTGGTTTAGAGCATCTGCCTTACAAGCAGAGGGTCGGCGGTTCGAATCCGTCAACGTCCACAAACTTATTTTATCGGACGTTTAGCTCAGCTGGTTTAGAGCATCTGCCTTACAAGCAGAGGGTCGGCGGTTCGAATCCGTCAACGTCCACGGACGATGAGGCCTGCGCATTGCGTAGGTTATTTTTTTGCCCTTTTGCGAGCAGGTGTGCCCGCTCGGATCCAATAAATGTTTATTTTTTATAAACTTTATCTCTATATTAGGTGTTTATGCCTAAAAAGTGCTATTTTTGTATCTTGAAAATATTATACACACAAAATAATGGAATTGAACATTTTGACAGCCATTTCTCCTGTTGACGGACGTTACAGGGGCAAAGCAGAGCCTTTGGCAGGTTATTTCTCGGAGTATGCTCTCATCAAGTATCGCGTCTTTGTTGAGATTGAGTATTTCATCGCATTGTGCGAGTTGCCCATTCCACAGCTTGCAGCTGTGGACAAGACTCTTTTCCCACGCTTGCGCGAAATCTATTCAAACTTCACACTTGAGAATGCCAACCGTGTTAAGGAGATTGAGAAGGTTACAAACCACGACGTGAAGGCTGTGGAGTATTTCATCAAGGAACAGTTCGATGCAATCGGTGGTCTTGATGCATGCAAGGAGTTCATCCACTTTGGTTTGACATCGCAGGATATCAACAATACATCTGTTCCACGTTCTATAAAGGATGCCCTCGATGAGGTCTACTATCCTTTGATTGAGGAGCTCATCGCGCAGCTCAAGAGCTATGCCGAGGCGTGGGCAGAGATTCCTATGCTTGCACGCACACACGGCCAGCCTGCATCGCCCACACGTTTGGGTAAGGAGGTGATGGTCTTTGTGTATCGTCTTGAGGCGCAGCTTGCCGAACTGAAGCGTTGCCCAATATCTGCCAAGTTCGGTGGTGCAACAGGTAACTTCAATGCTCACCGTGTGGCATATCCCGGCATAGACTGGAAGGCATTCGCAAACAAGTTCGTGAGCGAGAATCTCGGCTTGCAGCGTGAGCAGTACACTACACAGATTTCAAACTATGATAATCTGGCAGCTTTGTTCGATGCAATGCGTCGTATCAACATCATCATCATGGACATGGACAAGGACTTCTGGCAGTACATATCAAACGAGTTCTTTAAGCAGAAGATCAAGGCCGGCGAGGTCGGTTCAAGCGCAATGCCCCATAAGGTTAATCCAATCGACTTTGAGAACAGCGAGGGTAACCTTGGTATAGCGAATGCAATCCTTGACCACCTCTCAATGAAGCTGCCTATTTCACGTCTGCAGCGTGACCTTACCGACTCTACCGTACTCCGTAACGTAGGTGTTCCAATGAGCCACATGCTCATCGCTGTGAAGAGCTCGCTTGTTGGTCTTCGCAAGCTGTTGCTCAACGAGGCTGCAATCTATGACGAGCTCGACAACTGCTGGAGCGTTTGTGCCGAGGGTATACAGACAATTCTACGTCGCGAGGCCTATCCAAACCCATATGAGGCGCTAAAGGCATTGACCCGTACCAACGAGGGTATCAACCAGAACACTCTCTTGCAGTTCATTGACGGCCTTGACGTGCCCGAGAATGTGAAGGAGGAGCTCCGTGCGATTACCCCACACACCTATACAGGTTTTTAAAAGACAGTAACAGAAATAATTTGGACCGTGAGGTTCGTAAAATATTTTATAGATGAGCAATTACAGAGACAGATCTTCGGATGGCTTCTCTCCTCGTGGAAACAGAGGCAGAGCTTCATTCAATCCGAACTTCGATGGCGACAACAAATTGAAGGGCCGTCCACGTTTTAACAAGAGTGACGACCGCCCTCAGTACAAGAGAGTGAACCGCGAGGATAACAACGGCGGCGAGAGAGGCCAGGGCAGACAGTACAGACGCTATGGCAACGATGCAGGCAGTGGCTTCAACCGTTTCGGCGGTGAGCGAGGTGGCCGTGCCGGCGATTTCGAGCCACGTTATGGCGGTGAAGTCCAGCACCAGGGCCGCGATGGCGGCTCACGTGGGGGGTACCGTGGCGGCTACAAGGCCGAGGACGGTGCCGGTGAAAGGCCTTCGGCAAATAGATATCCAGCCGACCGTCGTCCAAAATATGGCGATAAGGGCAACCGTAAGGGTGCGTATGATCCAAATGCAAAGTACAGCAGCAAGAAGCGTGCTGCGTTCCGCGATGCTACACTCGATCCCAATGCCCCTGTACGTTTGAACAAATATCTTGCAAATGCCGGTATCTGCTCACGCCGCGAGGCCGACAGCTACATTGAGGCCGGTCTCATTACCGTTAACGGCGAGATTGTTACCGAGTTGGGTACAAAGGTCGTTTCAACCGACGATATCCGCTTCAACGGCGAACGCGTGAACCCAGAGCGCAAGGTGTATGTCCTATTGAACAAGCCAAAGGATTGCGTGACAACAGTTGACGACCCACAGGAGCGCAAGACCGTACTCGATTGTCTGCGTGGTATCGGCAAGGAGAGAATCTACCCTGTTGGCCGTCTTGACCGCAACACGACAGGTGTCCTGCTTCTCACAAACGATGGCGACATGGCTGCAAAGCTCACACACCCCAAGTTCATGAAGAAGAAGATCTACCATGTAACATGTGACAAGAACGTGGCAATGTCCGACATGGACTTGCTTGTCAACGGTATTGAGCTTGAGGATGGCCGCGTATATGCCGACGAGGTATCATACGTGAACGATGCCGACCGCTCACAGATTGGTATCGAAATCCACTCGGGCAAGAACCGTATTGTGCGTCGTATGCTGGAGCACCTTGGCTACCGCGTGAACAAGCTCGACCGTGTGCTGTTTGCCGGTCTCACCAAGAAGAATCTTCGCCGCGGTGACTGGCGTTACCTTACCGATAAGGAAATCAACATGCTCCGCCTTGGTGCATATGAGTAAAGAATAGAAAAAACAGAAATAGACAATGAAACCGATAAAGCGAACAAGAATTTCCGACCTGCTCAAGAATGGTCAGGCCGGTGTTGAGGTTAACGTAAGGGGCTGGGTGAGAACACGCCGCAGTAGCAAGCAGGTAGCCTTCGTGGCACTTAACGACGGTTCAACCATCAACAATGTACAGGTTGTTATTGACATTGACAAGTTCGACGAGGAGTTCGTGAAGCAGTTCACCACAGGTGCTTGTCTCAGTGTGAACGGTATGCTCGTGGAGTCTATCGGCGGTGGTCAGTCAGTTGAGATTCAGGCAACGGAGATTGAACTTCTCGGTGCCTGCGACAATACCTATCCATTGCAGAAGAAGGGCCAGACCATGGAGTTCATGCGTACAGTGGCTCACTTGCGTCCACGTACCAACACCTTTGGTGCAGTGTTCCGCATCCGCCACAACATGGCATATGCTATTCACAAGTTCTTCCATGACAAGGGCTTCTACTACTTCCACACTCCACTTATCACAGCATCGGACTGTGAGGGTGCCGGCCAGATGTTCCAGGTTACAACAATGAACCTCTACGACCTGAAGAAGGACGAGAACGGCAGTATCATCTATGACAATGACTTCTTTGGCAAGCAGGCAAGCCTTACAGTGTCTGGTCAGCTCGAGGGTGAGTTGGCAGCAACAGCACTTGGTGCAATCTACACCTTTGGTCCAACTTTCCGTGCCGAGAATTCAAATACTCCACGTCACCTTGCCGAGTTCTGGATGATTGAGCCCGAGGTTGCCTTCAATGACATCTTCGACAACATGGAGCTTGCCGAGGAGTTTATCAAGTACTGCGTGCAGTGGGCTCTCGACAACTGTATGGAGGATATCACATTCCTCAACAACATGTTCGACAAGGAGCTTATCGAGCGCCTGCGTTCAATTGTGAACACCGAGTTCGTGCGTCTGAGCTACACCGACGGTATCAAGATTCTTGAGGACGCCGTTGCTGCAGGCCACAAGTTCGAGTTCCCTGTATACTGGGGTGTTGACCTTGCATCGGAGCACGAGCGCTACCTGGTTGAGACACACTTCAAGCGTCCTGTAATCCTCACCGACTATCCAAAGGATATCAAGGCATTCTACATGAAGTTGAACGAGGATGGCAAGACAGTACGTGCCATGGACGTTCTCTTCCCCAAGATTGGCGAGATTATCGGTGGTTCGGAGCGTGAGGCCGATTACAACAAGCTTCTCACACGCATTGAGGAGATGAACATCCCAATGAAGGATATGTGGTGGTACCTCGATACACGCCGCTATGGCTCTTGTCCACACTCGGGCTTCGGTCTTGGTTTCGAGCGTCTGTTGCTCTTCGTGACAGGTATGTCGAACATCCGCGACGTGATACCTTTCCCACGTACTCCAAACAACGCGGAGTTCTAAGAGATTGTTATATACAACGATGCCGGGTCAAAAGTTTTTTTGGCCCGGCTTCTTATAATTGAAGGAACAGAATGAATAAACAATCGGTAGCTGGGCATCTGGCCTGTTTTATGGCCTATGCTATTTTCGGCTTCAATATTATCGTGTGCAAGGATTTGACCGCAGATAGGCTCATATCTCCTTTGGCAATATTCACTCTCAGGTCATTGGGTGCCGGTGCACTCTTCTGGCTCATTTCGCTTTTCACTCCAAAGGAAAAGATTGAAAAAAAGGATTATGTCGCTATATTCGTGGCGTCAATGTTGGGCTTCTTTGTCTGCCAGGTAACGTTCCTAGTGGGTATACCGCACATCACGCCCATGGATTGTTCGGTGTTGTCAGCAATATCTCCCATCTACACTATGATAATTGCAGCCATTGTGCTGAAAGAGCCAATCACGTGGCAAAAGGCCGGTGGTGTAGCAATAAGTTTTGCAGGCATCATATATCTGATTGTGAGCCGTAGCTCGGCCGGTGGAACTGCAGAGACCTCTCTGTTTGGAATATTCATGCTTATCCTTAACTCCTTGAGTTTCTCTCTCTATCTGGGAATATTCAAGCCTCTTATAGGTAAATATTCGGTCGTTACATTCATGAAATGGATATTCCTGTTTGCCTTTGTGGTGTCCGCTCCATTTTCTGCAAGGGAGATTGTGACCTTGGATTTGAATGCAATTCCTGCAATCCAACTCGCCGAGCTCGCCTATCTCATTTTATGTGCCACGTTCATAACCTATTTCCTTATCCCGTTGGGGCAAAAGCGTATCAGGCCTACGCTTGTAAGCATGTACAGCTATGTCCAGCCCATTATTGCCATTGTGATAAGCATTACTGCCGGTATGGAACTGCTTACGTGGCCGAAGGTGCTTGCCGCCATCATGGTTTTCGGCGGTGTAGTTGTTGTAAGTTACAGCAAGAGCCGTGTTGGGTAGCATGTATGGTTTATTGTATAAATAAACTTAAAAGGCTTTTTAATCTGCAATAAAAATATTATACTCGCGTTGTGAATATAAAAGGAAAGGTTGAGCTTATGGACAAGAACAGTTATTGCGTGATAATGGCAGGTGGTCAGGGTACACGTCTGTGGCCAATGAGCCGCAAGGCATTCCCAAAGCAGTTTCAGGATCCTATGGGTTGTGGCAAGACTCTGTTGCAGCAGACATTTGAGCGCTATGCCCGCATTGTACCGTCCGGGAATATAATAATCTCAACCAATGTCGATTATAAGTCCATTGTAAAGAAACAGCTACCCGATATCAATGAGCAGCAGATTGTCTGCGAGCCTGTCTACCGTGGCACGGCTCCCAGCATTGCCTATCTTGCCTGCCACATACGCCAGTTAAATCCAAAGGCAAATATCGTTGTGGCGCAGAGCGACCAGCTTGTGCTCAATGAGGAGAAGTTTGCCTCTTTGATTGCCGAGGGGCTCGGCTTTGTTTCCGAGAATAACAAACTTGTGGTGATTGGTATAAAGCCAACCTGTCCCGAGACCCGTTACGGCTACATACAGGCCGAGGGAGAGCCTGTATGCGGCAACATCTGCAAAGTGCGTACATTCACCGAGAAACCGGCGCTTGAGTTCGCTCAGGTGTTTGTGGAGAGCGGAGAGTTCTATTGGAATACCGGTATATATATATGGAATGTGCAGACAATCATTGACACGCTCTCCAAACATTTGCCCGACATAATGCAGGAACTTGATGCTGTCTACCGTGAGATACCCGATCGCAAGCAGCGCCGCAAGCGCGCATACGAAGTGTATACGTCACTCCCCACTGCATCCATTGATTTGAACGTGATGGAGCGTGCCGACAATGTCTATGTGAGCATTGGCGATTTCGGATGGGCCGATATCGGTACATGGGATACTCTCTATGGCTTTATGCCAAAGGATAGCAGTGGTAATGTAATCATGAACAGCAGTGTGCTCAAATATGACTGCAACAACAACGTTGTCATGCTGCCAAAGGGTAAGCTTGCCGTTATGGAGGGTGTCGACGATTTGCTTGTGATTGATTCGGGCGATGTGCTCATGATATGCCGCAAGGGCTGTGAGGGCGATGTAAGGCGTTTCCTCAATGATGCCAAGATGAAGATTGGTGACAAGTTTGCGTGAAACAAATATCCTTTGTATTTGTTGTTGATGTATGGCCAGTTGTCGCTTGTGATTGTAAAAATATGTTAAAAAAGCGAAGTGCTGTTCGGGTATACGCAAAAAGAACTATCTTCGCATCCAGATAATACAAACTTTAAATATTACAACTATGGCTTACGTAATTTCAGACAAATGTATCGCATGTGGTAAGTGTGTTGAAGAGGCTGGCTGCCCAGCTGATGCAATTGAGGCTGGTGTAGACAAGTATTCGATCAATCCTGACCTTTGTATGTGCTGTGGCGCATGCGCTAGTGTTTGTGAGCAAGAGGCTATCTACGAGGAATAATAAAGCCTTACAGAATGATTCATTCAAAGTGGATTTATCTGCTTTGAATGAATTTTTATATTCACTATCGAAACTGCATGATAATTTCTTCGGTGGATATGTCTGAATTGGTAAGTTCTATAAGAAATATTTGATATTGTGAATTCAAAAACTGTTTTAAAAGTTTCTTCAGCTACTATATATGAAATTACAGAAAACTGTACAGCCTGTGCACTTTGTATAGATGAGTGCTCAAGGGGTGCAATAGAGTGGGACGGGCAGAGGTCGCGCAATTTGATTAATCCCGATATTTGCGTTGGCTGTGGTAGTTGTGAGAAGATTTGTCCCTCAAGAGCTATTATAAAAGTTTTGAAATAAAAAAGGTAATGAAGTCTTTATTGTACATGATAATCAAAAGCGCCATCATCGTTGCCGTTGCAGTGGTGTGCTACTATGTTTATATGTCTATTATCGGTGAGTGATATGCTGCATTTGTAAACAATCGCTCCGCAATGTCTGTGCATTGCGGAGCGATTGTTATATTGTTTCCGGTTTGGTTTACTTCATCTTCTCCTCGACCAAATCCTTCATTGCCTGGCCGCGGAGGTCGCGTTTCACGATTGTGCCATCGGGGCCGAAAAGGATAATCTGTGGAATGCCCTGGATGCCGTAGAGCTCTGTAGCGTTGTCCTTGTTGTTCTGTGGAACCACAATCTGTGGGTAGGTGATGCCCTCCTCTTCAAGAGCAGCCTTGAATGCAGCCTCGTCGTCCCATACATTCACGCCAAGTACCATGAACTTGTCACCACCGAACTTGTTCTGCAGTTCAATGAGGTTAGGAATCTCGCCCTTGCAAGGACCGCACCAGCTTGCCCAGAAGTCAGCAAGTACATACTTGCCCTTGCCTACATAGTCCGACAGCTTTGAAGCCTTGCCGTCAACAGTGTAGCCTGTGAAGTCAACGAACATCTTGCCGGCCTGTGTAGCTGCAGCCTTCTCATAGCCCTTGCGCAGAGCCTTGATTGATGCGAGCTCGCCTGCATATTTTACAGTTGCGATAGCCTCGTCCAATGTCTCCAGTGTGGGGTAGAACTGGCGTGCTGTCATCGATACTATGTATGCACCAATTACATTGTCCTTGTTGTCGCTGATACCCTTGCGGTAGAGTTCATAGAATGCCTTCTCCTCTTCGGCGAGTGCAGCGTTTATCTCCTCACGCGATTTGCCCTCGTTCATCAACTGGTCCATCTTTGCGTTGATGGCATTGCCTGCCTCGGCAATTTTGTTGCCTAACGCTGTGAGCTGGCGGTTGTAGCCGCCATTGTCAGTTACTGTAGCAGGGCGTGCAGTGAAATCAATGACAGCCTCTGTGCCTGCTGCTGCAAGAACGACAACCTTGTTACGGCGGTTCTTGTTGATGTTCACGTCAAAAATCTTTTCGCCCTCAATCTTGTTCTCGAATTTGAAAGAACCATTTGCAATTACGCATGAATCGCATGCCTTTGCAGTGCTCTGGTCAATGAGGTACGCAGTCTTGCCGTTTGATGCCTCGTCGGTCTTTCCTGTGATTGTATAGCTCTGTGCGCTTGCCGCAAAAGCAAGGATAGCCAAAGCTATTGTTGGTAAAATTCTCATATTCGTATTCTGTTAAAGGTTAATACTCTTAAAAACTATTCGCGAAAATAATTTAAATAAATTAATTAATGCCTATGTTTACATTATTTAATATAAAAGAACTGTCATATTTACTCAAAAAAGAGTGTTACAACGCCCAAATGTCGGCCGTTCTTGCCCATCTGTTGCATAATGACATCCTCGCCTTTGCTGTTCTTGTATGTGGCCGGCTTCTCAAAATAGTCGTGTGAATGTCCGCCGAGTATCAAGCCAATGCCTGCTGTTTCTGCGGTCAGGCGCTCGTCATTATACTCGTTGTTTAGCTTCCATCCAAGATGCGACAGGCACACGATTGCATCGCAACCCTTGTTCTTGAGTTCGTTGACGCATCTTTTGGCGGCTTCAATGGGTGATGAGAATGTCACACCAGCGTAATTCTCTTGTGCAACAAGCCCTTTGGGGTCGGGTGAGAGCCCGAAGACTCCAATCCTCTTGCCGCCGCGCTCAATTATGGTGTAAGGCTTTACAACTCCTTCGCACACTGTGCCTGTGAAGTCATAGTTTGCACATACAAAGTCAAATTTTGCCATCTTGATTAGGCGCGCCAGATTCTCAAGCCCAAAATCAAGCTCATGGTTACCTAACGCGCAGGCATTGTAGCCCATGGCGTTCATAAGTTCAATCTCCGTGCTTCCCTTGAAGCAGTTGTAGTAGAGCGAGCCTTGTGAAAAGTCGCCGCAGTCAAACAGCAACATCTTCTCACGGCCAACAGAGTCGGCAATGCTTTCAATGAGCAGGGCCCGGTTAAGCACTCCTGCATTCCCGTTCTTCTCGGGCTCTATGCAACTGTGCGTGTCGTTTGTGTGCAGTATTGTTATGCGGTTCTGTGCGTTTGCACCATAGCACAGACATAGTGCCAATATAAAAAGTATCTTTTTCATGGTGTCACTCTTTTATCGTTATGCGTCCGTCGCAATCGGCGGTAATTTTTCTGCCCTCCGCTGTCTCGTTCTTTATGTACTCAACCATCAGGTCGCGCAGCAGGTATCCCGTAATCTCAAGGTCTGTGCCCCCGGCAAGGGTGGTGAGGTTGTCATTGCCCTGTGACAGGTAATCGAGTGTGGCAATGCGGTATGTAGCCTGTGGTTCAATGGCCTTGCCTCCCACCGTTGCGCTCACAAGCTCGCCCTCTTTTGTTATTATAAGGCGCATGCCGCTTATGGCCTCGCCACCCACTTTGGCAATCTCCTTGCACAGTTGTGTCAGTTGTTCGCCTGTGAGTGTGAGATAAGCAAGCCTGTTCTCGAAAGTGAATACTTTGTATACATCGCCGAATGTGATTGTACCGGCAGCTATGTTGCTGCGGAGTCCTCCCTTGTTGGTGATGGCAATGTCAACTTTCTCTTTGCTGTGCTGCTGCGCCATCGTCATCAGCGCATCGGCTGCAAAGTTCATCAGCGGGCTTTCGGGGATATACTTCTCCAGTGTCACAGCGGCCTCACCAAGCACGGGGCTCTTTATGCTGTCAATGTATGCCTTGTCGCGCTCAAGTATTGCGCGTATTTCGGCTGCGCCCTCGCCATTGTCAATTGCCGTAATCTTTATGTTGCCGGCTTCAATGCGCAGTGTCTGCTCCTTTGGGGTGCAGCTGCAAAGGGCTACTGCCAGCAGTGTGATTGCCAAATATTGGTGTTTCATAGTTTCCCGTTTTAACCTTTAACCGCACTTCATGTGCTTGAACCTGCTCTCATTCGGCAGAGTAAAAGTTTAATTTTCCTCTGCTCTCGCTTACTCGCAGCCTTCTGCTTTATAAGCCTCCCAAAAGTAGTGTTTGCGGCGTATAATAGCAAACAAACAGCAAAATAAAGGGTAACATTTGTTTAAATGCAAAAAATGTTCTATCTTTGCCCCCGCTTTCGGCGTAATCGCTGCCAAGGAAGAGTAACTTGGTATGTTGCGTTTGAATGATTGAACAATTTAACAAATCAAAAAAAAATGGATTTAATTAAAATTGCTAAAGAAGCATTTGCTACTGATGTAAAGCGTGAGATGGAGTTCCACCCAGGTGATACTATCACAGTGGCTTACAAGATCATCGAGGGAACAAAAGAGCGTATCCAGATGTATCGT
>JAZRGF010000386.1:0-3709 GCA_045644005.1 Bacteroidaceae bacterium
CAAAGCCCTTTGCCTCGAGAGCAATGTTGTTGCTGTTGAGCCAGCGATATACATCCTTGGCCGAGTGTCCTGTTGCAAGGATAACGGCATCGGCAAGCACCTCGCCGTTGTTGGTGCGTATTCCGCACACCTTGCCGCCGCTCAAAAGAATCTCTTCCATGCGTGTCTCAAAGCGCACCTCGCCGCCGCACTCAATTATGCGGTTACGTATGTTCTCAATCACGCGCGGCAACTTATCCGTACCTATGTGCCGATGGGCGTCGGCAAGGATTGTAGGGCTTGCACCGTGCTGGCAGAAGATGTTGAGCACCCCCTCTATGCTGCCGCGTTTTTTGCTGCGTGTGTAGAGCTTGCCGTCGGAGTATGCACCCGCACCACCCTCGCCAAAACAGTAGTTCGACTCGGGGTCTACGGTGTGCGTGCGCGATATGTTAGCAAGATCTACCTTACGTGTGCGCACATCCTTTCCACGCTCCACCACAATGGGGCGCAGACCGTTCTCTATGAGTTTGAGTGCCGCAAAAAGACCTGCAGGGCCGGCACCCACAACAATCACCGGGCGCTTGCCCTCCACGTTGGGGTACTCGCGCGGCGTGAACTCATCGGCAGGGCGCATCTCGTTCACAAACACCCTCACCGTGGGGTTAATGTATATTGTACGTTGGCGTGCATCAATGCTGCGGCGCAACACACGCACTGCATTTATTGTGCGCTCGTCCATACCCTTCTCGCGGGCAATATATCGTGCGAGCGACTGCTCGTTGGCCGCCTCATAGGGCTGCACCCTTAACTGAAATTCGTGTACCATAATTTATCCAAAAATCAACCTGAACGCCTCTTCGACCTTGCCCACGGGCAGTACCTCAATGCCAAAACGCGAAACATCCAATCCCTTGAGGTTGCTGCGCGGGATAATTATCTGCTTGAAGCCGAGCTTTGCAGCCTCGGCAATGCGCTGCTCAATGCGATTCACGGGGCGAATCTCGCCCGAGAGGCCCACCTCGCCGGCCATGCAAATTGTAGGTTCAATCTCGACGTCCATGTTGCTCGAGAGTATGGCACTTATTACCGCAAGGTCAATGGCAGGGTCGTTAACGCGCAAGCCGCCGGCAATGTTAAGGTATACATCCTTCTGCGCCAGTTTGAAGCCCACGCGCTTTTCGAGCACCGCAAGCAGCATGTTCATGCGGCGGCCGTCGAAGCCGGTTGCCGAACGCTGCGGGGTACCGTAGGCCGCCGTGCTAACCAATGCCTGTGCCTCTATGAGGAACGGACTCACGCCCTCAATTGCCGACGCTATCGCCACACCACTCATACCCTTGTGGCGCTCACTCAACAGCAGTTCCGACGGGTTGGTGACCTGACGGAGCCCCTCGCGGCGCATCTCATATATTCCAAGCTCGGCTGTGCTGCCGAAACGGTTCTTTATAGAGCGCAACACACGGTAGAGATAGTGCTGGTCGCCCTCGAACTGAATGACAACATCAACAATGTGTTCAAGGATCTTTGGGCCGGCAATGGCGCCGTCCTTTGTTATGTGACCAATGAGAATTACCGGCACGTTGTTCTCCTTGGCAAACTTCAGGAGCATACCCGTGCACTCGCGCACCTGTGCCATGCTGCCGGGTGATGAATCGACCGACTCGCTGCACATTGTCTGTATTGAGTCAATGACAAGCAGCTCGGGCTGCACGTTCTTTATATGCACAAAGATTGTCTCAAGCGATGTCTCGCACACAATGTGGCAGTTGCCACGCTCGTGCACAATGCGGTCGGCACGCAGTTTTATCTGCTGCACGCTCTCCTCGCCCGATACATATAGCACCTTGCGGTCGGGCATCCCCAGGATTGTCTGCAGTACCAGTGTCGATTTTCCAATTCCCGGCTCACCGCCAAGCAACACAAGCGAACCCGGCACAAGACCACCGCCAAGCACACGGTTCAGCTCACCGTCGCGCATGTCAATGCGTGGCAGGGCATCGGTTGCCACATCGTCAATGAGCATTGGGCACACCTGTGGTTTCTCACCTGTCGCAAGCGACACACGCGACGCAGGCGTGTTCCTCACCACCTTCTCAACAAAACTGTTCCACGCACCGCACGCAGGGCACTTACCCGCCCACTTTGGCGACTCATAGCCACAGTCGTTACACAGAAAAACCGATTTTTCCTTTGCCATATTTTAACCTATAAATGTCATTCTATATTTGCAATGTCATTGGCTCGTTCATTTCTTAGCGACCCGCACGGCATGATTTTCATCCATGCTTCGTGCGACCAGCCGCTAATGAACTCGCCGATAACAAAACTTTAAGTTTTGTCATTCTGAACGTAGCGAAGAATCTAAAAGATATTTCGCTATGCTCAATATGACAAATCACACGTAACATATATATTCATTAAAGCTGTTTTAAAGGTGCAAGCTTTCCGTTTTAACCGCACTTCGTGCGATTGAACCTGCTTCCGCTCGCTTTGTGTGTAAGTAAACTTCCACACACTCGCTCACCCGCAGCTTTCCGCTTTCCGTTTTCAGTTTTCCGCTTACATTATTGGGAACCATATAAACACCGCCACATCCCACAAAGCATGCGAAATAATTATCGCTGCAAAGTTTTTCGGGAACAGACGGTATAGCAAGCCCCATGCCGCGCCAGCCACAAGTGCCGCCATGGTGAGCATGAAGTTACATGAGCCCGCATGCACAAGCGCATAAATAAGCGTTGTAACAACAAAGCCCGCGTTTGCATTCCACTTTTTGGAGAGATTCTCCTGCACATATCCGCGCCAGAAAATCTCCTCGGCAGGGCCAATGAGAAAGAGCATCAGCGCAGTGAGCAGCCAAGGCGACTCGCCCTCCTTCATTCCATAGATAGTATCTACCTGTGGACGGGCAAAGTCGAACATCAGCTGCGAGAGCTTGTCACCGACCCAGAACACGCCCCACAGGGCAACTGCAATCACCACACCCCACAGAATGTTGGCAGGGGTAATGTGTACCCTCTTCCACCACCCCGGCGCAAATAGCGTTGCACAGAGCGAGAGAGTGCAGGCCGAGCCTGTCATCATCCACCAGAAATTCACGTGCGGTGCAGTCCATGGGCTGAACATCACAGTCCACAGCACAGCCGCAAGCACTATTGTAAACGATAGGCGACGCATCATAGAATTGCTGCAACAAAGAGTGATATTGAGAGCAACAGGCTGAACATCAGTTGCAACTGCGCAGTCTTTTCATCAATGCCAATGAGCGCCTTCATACCCTCTGTAGGGAATCTAAGCATAGCACGGCAATTATCCAACGCCGGTTTCAATGCAAGCACAACAGCCAACGACCACCACGGCATTGCACCGCAGATGGCAGCCACAAGAATACATACAAACGGCAACAGCAACTCGGCCAAATAGAAATATACCGAAGCCTTTTTACCGATGAGCATTGCAAAGGTCTTTATTCCGGCACGACTGTCCTGCTCAATGTCACGTGCATTGTTCACGTGCAGAATACCAACGGTAATCAAGCCTATTGGCAACATCAGCCAAATAGACTCCGTGCGTAAATCGCCTGTAGCGACATAAGATGTTCCAAGAATCGGCAACACCGAATATGTGAGGAAAATATCCAAGTCGCCCAAAGCGTGATACTTGAGCCAGGGATATAGCAGAATGAGTGCACAGCCCGCAAGGCCAAAGTAAAGCACCGGCAAGCCCA
>JAZRGF010000387.1:0-1076 GCA_045644005.1 Bacteroidaceae bacterium
ACTGCAACTGCTGCTGCTGCTGATACGCCGAATTCTTCTTCTACTGCGTGAACGAGCTCTGAAAGCTCAAGTACTGTAAGTTCTTTGATTGTTTCAATCATTGCTGCAATCTTTTCTGATGCCATTTTATTTTTCCTCCAATTAGTTAATTTTTAAATTAATTCAATAAATTATGCTTCTGCAGGTGCTTCAGCTTCTGCTGCGGGAGCTTCGCCGCTCTTATCAACAATAGCCTGAATTGCACGTGCGAATGATGCGATGGGTGCATTGAATGCGTTGCAAACTGTTGCAAGAAGAACTTCTCTTGTGGGAAGCTTTGCAAGTGAGTCGATAGTTGCTGTGTCAACAACCTTGCCATCAAGATAACCGCTCTTAACTGAGAAGTTCTTGTGAGTATCGGCAAACTTGGAAAGGATTCTTGCTGCTGCGGTGTGGTCTTCAGCACTGATAGCGATAGCTGTTGTACCTTCAAGAACGCCGCAAATATCGTCAAGACCTACGTTCTTAGCTGCGAGGCCGAGGAGTGTGTTCTTAACAACGGTGTATTTGATGCCTGCTTCACGAAGCTCTTTACGAAGCTTTGTGTCATCAGCAACGTTGATACCCTTATAGTCAACAACAACACCTGCAACCGAATTCTGAAGCTGTTCGGTAAGGTCTGCGACAATCTGTTTCTTCTGTTCCAAAACCTTTGCGCTGGGCATTTATTTTCACCTCCGTGTGGATTTGTATACATTAAAAATAGCCCTTTCCGCAAACCGCAGAAAGGGCGTAACATACATAGTAAGCTTATGCTTTTTGTATGCATCCTCTCTCGGCAGGCGGTTAAAATTAACCTTTATGCGAAAAGCACCTGCTGTCTTAAAAAGAACAGCTTAGATATGATAGCACAAAAATCTGTGCTTGTCAAGAGTTTTTTATGCTTCAGTTGCTGCTGAGCCGATTTTGTTGGGGTTAACCTTAACGCCGGGGCCCATTGTTGTAGCAAGTGTGCATGAACGGATATACTGACCCTTTGCAGCAGCGGGCTTAGCCTTGATGATAGCATCGAGAAGAGTGTTGAAGTTTTCAGCAAG
>JAZRGF010000388.1:0-3447 GCA_045644005.1 Bacteroidaceae bacterium
CATACAGCAGTTCCGATGAGCCCATTTACCGCACCGGCAACTATAATCTGCCGGTCAAGGTAGCCGAGCCCGACCTTGCCGAGTATGAGGATGTGGATTTTGCAAAGGCACGCCGTGCGGCAATACTTGAGGATTCAAGAGTGATGCAGGATGCTGTATATATGGGCGAAGGCCTGGAGGATGTGATGGATGTGGATGCCACAGCGCGCTTCTTCCTTGCCAACGACCTTGTTCTCAATCAGGAGATTAACCACCCCAAGAGTACCTTCTATCATAAGAATGAGAGCGACCCCGAGGGCAAGATAGCCTTTGGCCCGCTGTGGGACTTTGACTGGGGCTTTGGTTATGAGAACGGTTCTTCATATTGCTATACCGGAGCAACATCGAGTGTAATCAGGACCTCGATGGCAGCATACAGTTTCTGGCAGGATTTGACAAATGTCGAAATTTTCAAGAAGTATTACTACAATGCGTGGAAGGAATTCGTCGATAACAACTGTATTGCCGAGTTGCACGATTACATTGACAGCTACTACAACTTTGCAAAGACTTCGTTCCAGAACAATGCCTATGAATGGGGCAGCAGCTGTGGCTTCAGTGCGGCCGACCGTGACCGCGCAAAGCAGTGGGTTCAGGAACGTGCGGACTATATCTACAACAACCTTGCCCGTTATGACATCAATGACCTTATACACGCAATACCCGGTGATGTCGACCTCAACGACCAGGTTACCGTGCACGATGTGGCAGTAATTACAGCATACATCAAGGGTGATGTCTATAAGCGCTTCTGCGAGGCCAAGGCCGATGCCAATGCCGATGGATATATTGACCTTGCCGATGCGGAATTTACTGCCGGTGAGGTTATGATGGCCGAGGTACCATCGGCAATATATGCCTATAACACACCGTATGCAGCGGGCGAACTGTATGGTGACGAAGCTGTGCTTTCACTTGGCGAGGATGGGGTTGTACCATTGAAACTGATGAGATACAACGGCGAGGATTACACCGCAATGCAGTTCGATGTCAAGGTGCCCGACGGTCTGTTCCTCAATGATATTCTTCCTGCCGAGGCGCTTGACGCGCATAACTTCGCCTATGAGATGCTCGACATGAATACCTATCGTGTAGTAGTATACTCGGATGAAAATGAGCTCTTTAGTGGCAGTGACGATGTGATTGTAAACCTTGACGCAAGTGCAACATCTGTGATTGAGGAAGATGCCTGCGCAATTGAAATTGTCAACGCATACGCCGTTGATAACAACAACGAAGAGGTTCGTTTCGATGATGTGAAGATTGCCTTCAGCCAGACAACGGGCGTTGCCGATCTCTATGCGACATTCTCGGTCAAGGGTGGCGACTGCATAAGGGTTACAGCGCTCGAGGCGCAAGAGGTTGCAGTCTACTCGGTTGACGGCCGCCTTGTACGTAAGGTACGTGTCAATGCCGGTACAACAAGAATTGCACTGCCTGCAGGTGTGTATGTGGTGAATGGCGAGAAGGTCTTGGTCTATTGACAACAGGATAAACCATTATAGCAGCGGGGCGGCCGAATGGCCGCCCCGCAATTTTATGTCGAGTATGCTATTCTAAAAGACTTTGTGAGGGTAGAGTGGTAGCTCCTTGCATATTTCCTGTGATACCTCAATGCAGCGTAGTGACTCGGCAAACTGCTCTGGGGTGCGTGCGCCCACAAGTACCGATGTCACTCCCTCCTGTGCAAGCACCCATGCAAGCGACATTGTCGCGAGCGGTTCGCCGTGTTCCGTAGCCAATGCATTAAGGCTGTTGAGATATTCCAGAAGCTGTGGGGAAAGCCTGTCCTGTTGCAGTGAACCGCCGCGTGCCATGCGCGAGTCGCCTGGTATGCCGCCAAGGTAGCGCGATGTGAGCAAACCCTGTGCAAGTGCCGAGAAGGAGATGAACCCTATTCCCTGTTCCTTGCAATAGGCCGGCACACCCTCCTCCTGCACGGCTCTGTCGAGCAAATTCAACCGTCCCTGGAAAATCAATGGAGGAACACCCTGCTTGCGCAGGAACTCATTGGCGTACTTGAGCGCATCGAGTGGCCAGCGCGATATACCTATGTACAGTGCCTTGCCGGCGCGTACAATGTCTACAAGCGCCTGCAGTGTCTCATCGAGCGGTGTCACGGGGTCGTAGCGGTGAATGTAGAAGAGGTCTACATAATCGAGCTGCATACGCCCGAGGCTCTGGTCAAGGCTTGACATCAGGTGCTTGCGCGAACCCCAACTGCCATAAGGCCCGGCCCACATGTCATAACCCGCTTTCGTGGCAATGAACAACTCGTCGCGGTGGGTGGCAAAATCATCTTTCAGCATACGCCCCAGCAACTCCTCGGCTGCACCCGGTGGTGGGCCATAGTTGTTTGCAAGGTCAAAATGCGTCACACCGTTGTCGAATGCCAGGCGCGCAATGGCGCGGCAGTTGTCGTACGATGCATCGGCACCGAAGTTCTGCCAGAAACCGAGGCTCACCTTAGGCAGCAATATTCCGCTGTTGCCGCAACGGCGATATTTGTCGTCGCTGTTACTGTATCTTGTGGCTGAAGCTATATACTTTTCCATATCAGTTATCTCTATGACTTTGTGCGAAGATAACAAAAAGTTTCAGAAACTGTTTATGTAAACATCTTTTTAAGAGGATTTCAAGCAGTTTCTATGCGCAGCCTCTCCTTTAGATTGATTCGTTGATTATATCTGTTACCGGGTTGCCCCCAAGGTCAATGTATACGTCATCGCTCTCCCTTATGCATATGTAGAAAAACTCCTTGCACTCTGTGGGGTAGTTGTCGGTGAACTGCGGGAATGCCGTACCCACCTCCTGCATGCTGTGCCCGACTCTTTTGAATGCATCCCACACGCATCCCTCTCCGTTGTACACCTTTATTATAGCTGTGCCGTTATGGCGGTACACGGTCATGGTCTCTCCCATGCAGCTGCTCCACTCATCGGGGGCATGGTACTCCTTGCCCGGGATAAAGAGGGCGTTGTTGCGGCGTAGCCATTCGCGTATCCCAACCAGGTGACTATCGGTAAGGTCTACAACAATATAGCTGCGGTGCAGGCCTTCGTCCTCCATGTTCGGGACAAACGCTTTCACCTCTTCGGCTGTCAATGCAAAGGGGGTGTGCTCCCAATTATTGTCATAGCTGCTTTCGCGTTCTACTTCATATGCCGTGCCACCAATGGCTAACTCGCCGTTGTTGTAGATGATTGTTGCCGTGTAGCAACAATCATCTGTGCCGAAGCAGTGCCGGCTTCCGGTATCAAACATTCTCATGGCCGTTATTCAATGTCGGTTGCTCCTTCAATCTGTCTGATGGGGTGTTTGCTGCTCTGCTTTGCGCCGAGCTTGTTCAGCTTGGCACAAGTGTTCAGTATGCTCTGTCCGCTTGGGGCAAGCTTCTTGCCACCGTCG
>JAZRGF010000389.1:0-8424 GCA_045644005.1 Bacteroidaceae bacterium
CATATACGAATGGCTTTGCAAGCTCCTCGGCTACAAGTGCACCCTGTGCAATGGCGCCTGTTGCAACACCTGCAACAATGTCGGCCTCGGGGAACTCCTGGAGAATGAGGTTTGCAAGACCCAACTTAACGCGTGTGCGCAGTGAGGGGAATGACAATGTCTTGCGGTTATCGCAGTAGAATGGTGATTTCCAACCCGATGCCCAAGTGAATGGCTGTTCAGGCTGCAACTTTACAGCCTTGATCTTCAAAAGTTCGGCTGCTAATGAAAGCTTTGATTTGTTTGACATATTCTTTATATTTTTAAAGTTGTAATCTTTTAGGATGCGCTAATATACGAATAAACGAGCGAGAAATAACAAGTTATACTTGATTATTTTTCAAAGCGAGTGCAGAAGTATATCTGCCGCAGGCGAATTCCGAATAAACTCCTTTATGGCATTTATTTATTCCTATTTTGTTTGGGTATACCCCTCTTTTTTGAGCAGTTCAATGATTTTCTCCTTGAAATCGCCCTGCACCAGAATCTCGCCGTCCTTGGTGCTGCCGCCCACGCCGCACTTTGTCTTGAGCAGGCGTCCCAGCTCCTTCATATCGTCTTCGGTGCCAATGAAATTCTTCACAATTGTCACTGTCTTTCCGCCGCGGTGGTTCTTCTCGATGCTCACCCGGAGCTTCTGCTGTTGCTTTGGCAGTGTCTCATTTTCCTCCTTTTCATCGGTGGAATATGCAAAGTCCGGGTTTGTGGAATATACAATGTTAAGGCGGTCTTTCCAATCGTTCTTTTTCATTATCTGCAATGGATTTTACAAAATTATCGTTTGCTAAGGTACAATATTTTTGCGACAAATTTCAAAGCTTCATAAAATAACATTAAATTTGTTCCGTTATTAATGAAAACACGCGCGAAAGAATGGCTCAGCTTACGAAAATAGACAAAGTCCCCGAACCCACGCTCAGACGTCTGCCCTGGTATCTGTCGGTGTGCCGCCTGCTGAAGCAGCGCGGCGAGCAGCACGTCTCGTCAACACGTCTGTCAAAGGAGACAAGTATTGTGGCATCGCAGATAGCCAAGGACCTCTCTTGTGTAAACATAGTGGGGCGTACGCGTGTGGGGTACGATATCGATAATCTACTTGAGGTTCTTGAGGATTTTCTGGGCTTTACCCGCATACACAAGGCTTTCCTCTTTGGTGCAGGCAAATTGGGCAGTGCTTTGCTCAATGATACCGGTCTTAAACAGTTCGGCCTTGAGGTGGTGGCGGCATTTGATGCCAATCCCAAGGTGGTGGGTCATAGCGTAGCCGGCATTCCTGTATATCATATCAACGAACTCGAGGCAAAGATGAAGAAGCACAATGTGCAGATTGGTATACTGACCGTGCCCATTGACCGTGCCCAGGAGGTGGCCGACAAGATGATTGTGTGGGGTATAAAGGCCATTTGGAACTTCACCCCGTTGCGTATTCGTGTTCCCGAGAATATCGTTGTGCAGAATACGTCGCTCTATGCCCATCTGTCGCTGATGTTCAACCGCCTCGAGGGGCTTAATGTACCAGAAGAAATTTGATTGAAGATGAAGATAATAGCTGTTGGAAAAAATTATAGAGACCACGCAATAGAGTTCGATGGCAGCAATGAGAAACCTGCGGTGCCCATGATTTTCATGAAGCCCGATTCGGCCATCATAAAGAACGGCAAGCACTTCTATGTGCCCGATTTTCTTGGCCGCGTAGATTATGAGGCCGAGATTGTGGTGCGCATAAACAAGTTGGGAAAGAGCATTCCCGCGCGTTTTGCCCACCGTTACTACGATGCCATAACCGTGGGCATCGACTTCACTGCGCGTGATTGGCAGCGCGCACTCATAGCCGCCGGTGAGCCTTGGGACATGAGCAAGGGTTTCGACGGTTCGGCCGTGCTTGGCGACTTCCGCTCCATAGAGCATTATGATATCAACAATGTCGATTTTTCGTTGACAATAAATGACGAGGTGGTGCAGAAGGGCAATACCTCGCAGATGTATTTTGCCGTGGATGAAATAATTGCATACGTGAGCCGTTTCTGCACGTTGAAGACCGGTGACCTTATATTCACGGGCACACCTGCCGGTGCCGGCCCTGCAACAATAGGTACGCACCTCAAGGGTTATATCGGCGATGACAAGGTGCTCGATTTCCATGTAAGATAAAACACGGGGGTATGAAGATAAGGCAACTCATATTCTCTCTTCTGCTGCTGTTTGTGACGGCAGTCAAGGCGCAGTTCTACACTGTCGACTGGGGTGCAGTGCGTGGCGATTCCTTGTTGCCGCAATGTGCTCATGTCCTGGATTTGCCTGCCGACTATGCCGCATACAGCTATTCGGCCCACATTGAATATCCCGAATTCCAAAGGATGACGGCTGCCGAGCTTGCCCGCTATTCCATTGAAGAAAAATTTGCAGTGTTGCCCGAAATGCCTGCCATTGAGTGCCATGTGGGTGTCCAGGCAAAACGGGCGCAGCTTGATGTGCTGTTCCAGCCCGTGGTTATGCGCGACGGTAAGTGCTATCGCATAAACTCTTATAAACTGGTTGTTGACAAGCAACCCGTGCAGCGCCCGCAACGTGCCGCCTTTTCTGCGGCAGAGCGTTATGCTACGACGTCGCTCCTGGCAACAGGCAAATGGGTGCGTGTTGCGGTGGAGGGGAACGGTGTACACAAGATAACCGATGGTGAACTCAAGAAGATGGGGTTTGCCAACCCCTCAAAGGTGCGCCTCTATGGCTATGGTGGCCACATCCTGCCCGAGACAGGCCTGGCTTCTCTGCCCGATGACCTTGTAGAGGTACCGTTGTGGCGTGAAGACGGCTATGTGCTGTTCTATGCAAACGGAACAATAAAGTGGGAGTATAGCGGTGGCCGCTATGTACATACCCAAAATGTTTATTCAACCTATGCTTGCTATTTCCTCACCGAAGGTGATGATGCACCTATGGCATTCCCAAAAGCGACCCTGCAACCGACAACCGATGCCCTATATACCTCGTACAACGATTATGCCCTCTACGAAAAGGAGATGAAGAGTCTTTGCTCCTATGGTCGTGTGCTTGTGGACAATGATGCTTTTTCGAGCACGGCAAGCCGTGCAAAGACATATAGTTTTGACATTGATGGAGTCACGGATAGCCCGGCTGTCGTAGACCTCTCCTTTGCTACAGGCGGTGAAATAGCGAGCAGGGTGAGTGTGCTATATGCCGATGCAGCAAACTCTTTCGAGGTTGGCAGTCTTGCTGTTGGCCGTACCGTGTCGGGTGAGGTCGGCAAGATTGCCGAGGGTAAGTTCCCGATACCGGGCGGTGTTGCTGCCGGTTCTAACTTTGTTTTGGTGCACAGGACCGATGATAACTCGCTTGTGGGTTATCTCGATTTCCTGCGCCTGAACTATCGCCGCTCGCTTGCCTTGCGCGGGGCAAATACTCTTTTCCGTGGCGATTTGAAGACTGAAGGCAACGCGAAATTCGAGATTACAGGCTGTAATGCCAATACCAGGGTGTGGGATGTTTCGTCATCTTCTGCAATAAAGGAAATTTCCGGCACGCTTGCTGGCGGTGTCTATTCGGTGGTTGCCCCGGCAAATGCCAAGGCGAGCCTTGTTGCGCTGGATGTGAAAGGCTCCTTCCCATCGGTGAGGGTGATGGGTGATGTGCCCAATCAGAATCTCCATGCTCTTGGGCAGGTGGATATGGTGATAATTGTCCCGTCAAACGGCAGTTTCCTGCCGGCGGCCGAGCGTCTTGCCGCTGCGCACCGCTCGATGGATGGCATAACGGTTGAGGTTGTTACTGCGCAGCAAGTCTATAACGAGTTCTCTTCGGGTACTCCCGATGTTACAGCATACCGCCGATTGATGAAGATGCTCTATGACCGCGCGCAAGGCGAGGCCGACGCTCCCAAATATCTTCTTCTGTTCGGTGACGGCTGGTATGACAACCGTCTGCTCACTTTCCCCGGACGCAAGCAGGAGGATTATCTTCTCTGTTACGAGTCACTCAATTCTGTCGATGCCATACAGTCCTATGTCCTTGAGGATTATATGGGATTCCTTGATGACAGTGAAGGCGGAAACCACACACGTGACAAGGTGGATTTGGGTATAGGCCGCATTCCTGCGCAGTCGGTTGCCTCGGCCAATGCAGTTGTGGACAAACTGGTTGCATATATGCAGAACAAATCGGCAGGTGACTGGCAGAACAGGGTTCTTCTCCTGGCCGACGATGGTGATGACAGTATGCCCAACCAACATATGAAGGATGCCGATGTCATTGCTGCTGTTTTTGAGCAGCAGTGCCCCTCATATATTGTTGACCGCATATACTGGGACGATTATCCCATTGAGGTCTCGGCAACAGGAAAACGTTATCCTGCGGTCACAAAGGATATATACAGCGCTCTTTCAAAAGGTGCTCTGATGGTGAACTATTCGGGCCATGGAAGCAGTAATCTGCTGTCGCACGAAATGGTGTGGAAGGCATCGGATATGGCTGCCGTGAAATCGCCACGCATGCCGCTGTGGGTGACAGCGTCGTGCGACATTGGTCCTTTTGATATGGGTGACAACTCGGTTGCCGAGTCGGCCATGATGAATGCCGATGGTGCGGCGATAGGCCTCTTGACAACTACACGCACCGTGATGCAGAGCTACAACTCGGTAATCAACAAGGAGTTCTCGAAACAGATAATGCAGCCTGTCGGCACAGGTAAGGTCATTGCTGTGGGCGATGCAGTTCGCATGGCAAAGTGCAACGTGATTGCTGCGGGAAGCGACAGGACGGTGAACAAACTTCAGTATGTGCTTTTGGGTGACCCTGCGTTGAGGCTCAAATATCCGCAATACAAGATTGTGGTCGACAGTTTCAATAATGTCAATGCTGCTGATGTTTCGCAGGTAAGTGCCGGTGCGCTGTTGAATGTGCAGGGGCATGTGGAGTCTTTGGGTGGCGGGCTTGCTGCCGATTTCAATGGTGTACTATACAGTAACCTCTTTGACAGCGCGGTTGAGGTGAATACACGTGACAATACCGGTCTTGGCAGTCATAGCTACACTGCATACAACAAAGCCCTCTTTACGGGTAGCGACTCTGTGCGTGGCGGCCGTTTTTCAATAAACATGCCCATTCCATTGGATATAAGCTACAGCAATGACTATGGTATGCTCAATCTCTATGCGGTCGATTCGGCCTGCGTTTCATCGGCGCAAGGTCATTTCGTGAACTTCACGGTAGGCGGTACGGCCGATACATTTGTGAATGACAGCATTGGCCCCGAGATAAAAGCCTATCTCAATTCCCCCTCTTTTGTTGAGGGCGATGGGGTGAATACAACGCCGATACTGTTGGTGGAACTTTACGATGAAAACGGAATAAATACAATGGGTACCGGTGTCGGTCACGACATAACAGCCATGGTGGACAATGACCCACGTCACACTTATAATCTCAATGGCGCCTTTGTGCCGGCGGTGGGCGATTACAGACGTGGAACGATAAGCATGCCGCTTGGCAGGCTCGATGCCGGCGAACACACACTGACCCTGCGTGCCTGGGACCTCTACAACAACTCGTCATCGGTGAAGATAAACTTCAGCGTTGACCCGTCGCTTGCTCCGGGTTTTGTGGAGCTCAAGGTTAACCCGGCTCCTGTCATTGCAGGAGCACCTGCGGCCTTTACGTTGGTGCACGACCGCCCGCATAGTGAAATTGACGTGCGCATAGATATATTCAACGTGCAGGGACAACTATGTTGGAGCAATGTCGAGACGGCCGTGTGCGATGGCAATGTCTATACTTGCAACTGGAATGGGGTGGCGCAAGGTGGTCAGCCTTTGTCGACGGGTGTATATGTCGTGAGGGCATATATAACCGAAGGTGGTGTCACTTCAACGGTGAAGACCGGGAAATTTGTAGTAGTGAACAATAAATAAACAAAAATATAGTTATATAATGTGCGAAATATTGTCACGGCTTTTCCTGTGGCAGTGTAAATAAAACGGATATGACAAAGAATAATATAATAGTTTGGTTTATGTTGGCCGTGATGGCCATACCTGCCTTTGCGCAGGACGCAAAGACGCAGTTCAATCCTGTTTATACCGGTGTTACTTCGCTCTCTATTGCCCCCGATGCCCGTGCCGGCGCGCTTGGTGATGTGGGTGTGGCTACCGAGGCCGATGCTAATTCGCAGTACTGGAACCCGGCGAAGTATCCGTTCAACATTGCACGTGCCGGCGTGTCAATGTCATATACTCCATGGCTGCGCCAGCTGGTGAGTGACATTGACCTTGTGAACCTTGCCGGTTTCTATCGCATTGGTGACTATTCTGCTCTCAGTGCCTCGTTGACATACTTCTCTCTCGGTCAAGTGTTTGTCGAGAATGAGATGACGATTAAACCCTATGAGATGGCTTTTGATGTTGCGTATTCACGTATGCTCTCCGAGACCTTCTCGGCTGCCATTGCTCTGCGCTACATCTTCAGTGACCTGCAGTATGACTACACCGAAGACATGTCGCCCGGTAATGCCTTCGCTGCCGATATAGCCCTGTTCTACAACAAGTATCTGGTAATGGGTAACCGCGAGTGTCTGCTGGGTCTTGGTATGAACATCTCTAACATCGGTACGAAGATATCATATGATGGCGGTGCAACTAATGAGTTTATCCCTACGAATCTGCGTCTTGGTGCCTCGTTGCTCCTGCCGTTCGATGAGTACAATACATTGTCAATAAGCCTTGATGTCAATAAGTTGCTTGTTCCTACAAAGCCGTCATATAATCAGTTCCTTGAGGAGAACCCGGCTCCGGGTGTCGATGACAACAGCCGTTACTCCGAGTATCAGGCTTGGCTTGACGGCACAGGCTATAACGATATTTCGCCAATCACCGGTATATTCAAGTCGTTTGCCGATGCTCCCGGTGGCTTCAAGGAAGAGTTGCGGGAGATTTACGGCGGTATAGGTATCGAGTATTGCTATAACCAACAGTTCTCTTTGCGTGGAGGTTACCACTATGAGGATGCGTACAAAGGAAACAGAAAGTATTTTACCCTTGGTGCGGGATTCCGCATGAGTGTTTTCTCGCTCGATGCGGCATACCTTATCTCAACAGCGCAGAGCAATCCGCTTGACCAGACTTTGCGCTTTTCGCTCTCATTCGACATGGATGGTTTGAGGGAATTGTTCCGTCGTTAAAAACTTGAATATTATGATACGTGTAGGTGTTGGTATTGATGTACATAAGTTTGTGGAGAACCGCGACCTTTGGATTGGTGGAGTGAAGATACCCTATGAGCTTGGACTGGCAGGACATTCCGATGCCGATGTGCTCATTCATGCCATCTGCGATGCGCTGCTTGGTGCTGCCAATCTGCGCGATATCGGTTATCAGTTCCCCGATAATTCCGACGAGTTCCTGAATATCGACAGTAAGATTCTTCTGCGTCGCACAGCCGAGTTGCTGAAGGAGAAGGGTTATACCATAGGTAATATAGACTCTACGGTTGCTGCGCAGGCGCCAAAACTGAACCCTCATATCCCGGCAATGCAGCAGACGATGGCCGATGTGCTTGGCATTGATGTAGATTGTGTGTCTGTGAAGGCTACCACAACCGAGAAACTCGGTTTTGAGGGGCGCAAAGAGGGTATAACCGCCTATGCAACGGTGCTTATAAGCAAATGAGAATAACCTGTTTTTTAAAGCAGTTCGTGATTTTGGCAGCAGCAATGCTGCTGATTTCGTCTTGTGCCACACTGTCACCTAATGGCGTGGGGCGTGTGAAACGCTATACATTTGCCGAGGAATCTGTGCCCAAGGAACTCGATGAGTATAAGATTGCATTTATATCCGATTTGCACTATCCGAGTCTTTTTAACAATAAGCGTTTGGGAAAACTTGTACACCGTCTGCAGAAAGAGTCGCCCGATATTCTGCTCCTTGGTGGAGACTATGTGACCGATAGCGACTCTATTGATGTGCTTTTCGAATCACTGTCGGCAGCAATGCCCCGTTGGAATACATTTGCGGTTCTCGGCAATCATGATAAACGCAACGAGGAACTTATAAGGCAGGCCATGGGTAAATATGGCATTTATCTGCTTGATGGGGTGGCCTGGTGTACGGAGTTTCTTGATATTGGAGGCGGATACACAGTTGCCGGTGTGTATGACAGTTTTGCAAATGATACGCTTTTCGCGCAGTATGTGGAGCAGTTGGATGACTCCGATTTCTTGATATTCCTCAGTCATACCCCCGATTTTGTAGAACGCCATTCAATAACCGCCGATCTGGCTTTTGCCGGACACACCCACGGTGGCCAGGTGTCGCTGTTCGGGCTTTATACACCGGTGAAGAACACGTGCTACGGCAGGCGCTTCCTGCGTGGCAGGAA
>JAZRGF010000390.1:0-3772 GCA_045644005.1 Bacteroidaceae bacterium
ACCTCTTCCCATCCCGAACAGAGAAGTTAAGCCCGACAGCGCCGATGGTACTGCAAAGATTTGTGGGAGAGTAGGTCATCGCCACTTTTATAGAAAGGACATCTCAAAAGGATGTCCTTTTTTGTTGTATACAGGCCTAAAGGGGCAAAAAGGGCTAAAAGGGCGACAAGGAAGGTTGAAGCGGAAAACTGAAAGCGCAAAGCGTGCGAAATTATCTATTGGTTGGCGTCAGCCAGGCGGCATTGCCTTTTAGGCCTTTAGGGCATTAAGGGCCAAAAGGAAATTGTCATCCCGACAGAGCGGACTGTTATTTTTTTTAACACTTTTGCATATTTCTATATATACATTGTTAAAAAATAAAAAAATGTATATATTCGCAGGAACTATGGATTACACATTTCGTCTCTGTTTTGGGTAAAGCGGTATCAAGTGACTGGAATTCAAGTTCTATGACTTTATAACATTAAAATATTTGTATTATGGGAATTGTTATTATCGCTTTGTTGGTTTACTTTTTGGGCTTTAAGAAGTATTACATTCGTATCAATGATACGTCTGCTGCAAACCGCGTTGAGTTGACCAAGGTTTTGAAGTTTCAGTTGGGTATGACTTTGACTGAGATAAATTATGTCATTGGAAATACACCGTACACTGTTTTTGCAGGTAAATTCCTTGATGTGTTCACTGCAAAGAAGAAAATCAACCGTACCGGTGCACGTGCTGCTATTGTAATGAGTTTCTTATGGAAGAAGGTCGAGGAGTCTAAATACTATGGCCCCGATGTGGATTTGAGCAGATTGGCGAATCCAAATGGTGTGGCTTGGAACTATTTGAATGAGGCTATTGGTAGGGCTATCGGTACTGATGCCAATGGTGAAGAGGTTGTTGTGTTGGCTTCGGCTCAGGAGGCGCAGTATGTAGATGAGTTGCTCGATAAGGCCGAGGCGGCAGCCGATGATCCGCTGGAGAGTGGGTTCCTGGAAAAGCTTGCTGTTGTTAGAGAGGCTGTAAGTTGGGCTCTAAAGAGACACTGGACGCATTCATGGATGATTATCGGTGGTGTCTTTCTTTCAATTATCATTCTCGCAAATTTCAATTCGGACAATCAGGGCGACATAAGACGTGCCGAGGCTGAGGTTACTACCATTGAGAATTGGGAAGAGGCTGATACCGTGTTTGCTGAGTATCCTACCGATATTGTCTATTTTGGCGACATGAATAATCCTAAACATGCAAAATCGGATCTCTTGTGCCGTCGTTACGAAAGCTACCTTAGAAATAAGAAAATCTCTGAGGAGTACAGCCATAGTGCAGACACAGCGACTGCGAAGGAGGTAGAGAAGGATTATAGGAATCTTGCCAAGGAGTACGAGGAGTATGCCGAAAAGGATTTGAAGGACTACGAGAAGTTGAACAAGATGGATTTTGAAGACTTCCAGGATTATTGTGTGGATGTTGCCGAGGATGCAGTAGATGCTGCTGAGGGTAGTGCATTCCTTGTATGGTTCCTGTTCATAACTTTCCTTTTGATGACTCCTTTGTATATAATGGCATCATATCAGTATGGTTACATTATCATCAAATATCAGAGGGAGACCAATAGACTGGATAATATCAAGAAGGTGGGCTTTGGAATTGCTGCAGGCTTGTTTGGTGCCGGACTTGCTATGCAGTTCTTCCCCGATACCATTGTGAAAACCCGTTGGAGCGATGGCAGTACATCGACACATAGAGAGGGGGATCCTACCAATTATTTTATTCTTGCTCTTAAGATAGGATTGTTTATCCTTGCTGTCATTGTTGTTTGTTTCGTCTCTTGCTTCTTGATGACATACAAGACAATCACTGGCCTGTGCAGAAATTATGATTGGAAAATTATCTATAATGATCTCCGTGCCAAATTCAATGCTTTGAAAAAATAAAGTCTCGTATGACAACATAGTTGCAGCCCGCTTTTTGCGGGCTGCATTGTTTTGTGTTGAGGACGTATCTTGGTGGGGTTTCTTTTGTATGATATACTAAAGATGTGTTTTTTACGTTTTATTTTAGTAAAATGTGTAAAAAATGAAGTGGTTCGGTAATTTCAGGAATGCGAAGTATGCTCTCATTGCAGTGGCTGCGGTGATTGCTATAGTGTCTTTGCTGGTGTCTAACCTAATTGTTGAGGATTTGAAGCAGGAGGAGGAGCGTCGCATGATGGTGTGGGCATCGGCTATGAGCTCCCTTATCAATGCCGATGTTGACGAGGATGTGAGCCTTGAGGAGGAGATTCTCAGCAGTAACAAGACGATACCGGTTGTTATGGTTGACGAGGATGGTGTTATCCTTTCTTATAACAATATTCAGGAGTCAAGGCTTGAGCGCAGGGCTGTTCAGATGCAGGCCTCGGGAACGAGGATTGAAGTTCCACTTGGTGATGGGGAGAACTGCTATATCTGTTATGATGACTCCGATATCCTGTTGCAGCTTGCCTACTATCCTTATATACAGCTTGCTGTTGTGGTTATCTTCTTTATAATATGCTTTGTTGCTGTCATCAATTCAAAGCGTGCCGAGCAAAACAGGGTGTGGGTGGGCTTGTCAAAGGAGACCGCGCATCAGCTTGGAACGCCCATATCGTCGCTGATGGCATGGGTGGAGGTGCTCAAGAGCAAATATTCCGAAGATGAGCTGTTGCCCGAAATGGAGCGTGATGTTGAGCGTCTGCAGATGGTGGCCGAGCGTTTTTCGAAGATTGGCTCAAAGAGCGACCCTGTAGTGGCCGATGTGAACAGTGTGATTGAGAGGGCGGTGGGTTATATGAAGCGTCGCAGCCCGGCCAAGGTGCAGTATGAGGTTGTGCCGACTGATGCTCCGTTGCTGGCTCCACTCAATATCCCATTGCTTGAATGGGTTGTGGAGAACCTGTGCAAGAATGCCATTGATGCCATGTGTGGCAATGGAACCATAACTGTTGTGGTGGCAGATTGTGCCGGCAAGGTGGTTGTGGATGTGACGGATACCGGTAAGGGTATTGCCAAATCGCAGTGGGACGATGTATTCAAGCCCGGATTTACTACCAAACCGCGCGGTTGGGGGCTTGGACTCTCTTTGGCGAAAAGAATTGTTGAAGAGTATCACAAAGGGCGCATATTTGTAAAGAAATCGCTTCCCGGGGTGGGGACAACCTTCCGTATTGAGCTAAAAAAGTAAAGTTTTTTATCAAATTAAGTGTTTCTATAGAATTTTATTACTATCTTTGTGTCCTAAAATCGGTTAGTGTGGTTGTTAAGCACTACTTTTGAGGAGTTATATTATTGATAGAGTTGATTTTATAGTAGCGATGGGACGATTTGACAAATATAATGTAGACCTCAAGGGAATGCGGGTAGCCTCCCTTGAAATGGAGTTCGACCTTGATAATGCCTTTTTTGCAGATATTGAGGGCGAGGAGTTTCAGAAAGGTACAGTAAAGGCCAAAGTGACGGTGAACAAGAACAGGGATATCTTTGATTTCTCTTTTTCGTTGGCGGGAACCGTGATTGTTCCTTGTGACCGTTGTCTCGATGATCTTGCAATAGAGGTCGCGACCGAGAACACTTTGCGTGTAAAGTTGGGGGACAGCTATGCCGATGAAGGCGACATTGTTGTGATTCCTGAGAATGAAGGGGATTTGAACATTGCGTGGTATTTGTATGAGTTCATTGTTCTGGCGTTGCCCATGAAGCGCGTGCATGCGCCCGGAAAGTGTAATCACGAGATGACAGGTAGGTTGAAGAAGCATTCGGCCGAG
>JAZRGF010000391.1:0-1144 GCA_045644005.1 Bacteroidaceae bacterium
AATGCTTGGGGTGGCAAGAACTCGCTGCGCTCAAACATCATGCCACCTGTTTCCAAGCATTGCTCGGCTGCTCGCTGTGCCTCCCAACGCTGCCCTTCCGCCCTTGGCGGGGAATTACCTTTTGCAATGAACAGGCGCGTAAGAATAGTGATTCTCAATACTGCTATCGTTGAAAATTGCGAGTAAGCGAGTGTGGGTAAACTTGTTTACACACAAAGCGAGCGGAAGCAATTTCAAAGAAGTTAAAATTGCGAGTAAGCGAATTTCTTGATTAAGCGAGCTTAACACAAACTTGTTTGATGTTATACTGCGAGTGATAAAGAAATCAACAACGTTAATGTGGGTAAACTTGTTTACACACAAAGCGAGCGGAAACAATTTCAAAGGAGTTAAAATAGTTGTAAACTTATTACATTAAAAGACTGCTCCCCTAGACTTTGCAGGTGAGCCGGGAATATGAAGTTGCATGGGCATTAAAACAAAAAACAGGCTCTTGCCATGCGACAAGAGCGTGTTTTGAAAATATTTTGCTTTAGAATTAAGCGAACCACTTAACGTAAGCGAAGTCCATGCGGTGTGGGAGTTCGGCGTGGTTAGGATACATACGGAATGCGAGCTTGAATGCACCTGCGTTTGTAGGAGCAATCTCTGCACCGAATGTAAACACGTTACCCTCGCGCTGTACAACCTCCAAAGGATAAGTTGCAAACACATAGTCGTGGCCCTTGGCATCGGTATCCAATACAACGAGCTCAATAGCTACTGCATTGTCAAGACCCTTCTCGTCAACCTTAACGGTTACGTTGTACTTCTCACCTGCAGACATTGCACCGTTGAGGAAGTCCTGAGGACCATCTACCGAGAGAACCTCAACTGCGTTCCACTTGGCAGCAACCTCCTCTTTCCACTTTGCGAGTTCACGAACAACCTTTGAGTCGTCGGCAACAAGGTGGTGATAACGTTTAGCCTGCTTGCAGTAGAACTTGCTGTAGTAGTCGTCGAGCTGACGCTTCATTGTGAAGTGAGGTGCTACCTCGGCGATTGACTTCTTGATGCAAGCGACCCACTCGTCAGAGTAAGCCTTGCCACCGCGGTTGTAGTACATTGGGAGAATCTCGTTCTCGAGCAATGTGTAGATTGTAGC
>JAZRGF010000392.1:0-2833 GCA_045644005.1 Bacteroidaceae bacterium
ATCGTTGCCGGTGGTATGAAGGTGGCTCTTATCACAACTATCTATGGTATTATCGTAGCTCTTGTTCTCCAGGTATTCTACAACTTTATCCTCACCAAGATTGAGTCTATCGTTGCAGATATGGAGGATTCTTCAATCACTTTGCTCGACTTGCTCACAAAGTACAATCTCAAGAAGTAATAACAGCTAAATAAAATTAAATTATGAAAGCTGAAAAATATTCAAATATTTCAAAATACGTATCATACGCTCTGATTGCAGTGGTGTTGGTCGTGCTTGCGATGTTCTTCCTCGTGGGCGATCCAATGATACTGGAGCAGACATCCGATGCTACAAACGAGGTCACAGTGCTGACGTATCCGGCTCATACCGACACATTGATTTATCTGTGTTACATTATGACACTGGTTACTCTGCTGCTCGTTACCGGTTTCGAGGCATATCAGGCTGTCGCAAATCTCATGTATGATCCAAAGGGCTTCGGTAAGAGCCTTATCAAGTTGGCGATTATTGCTGTTGTTACACTCATTGTGTTCTTTGTGGCACCATCGCAGCTTGACTTCGTGTTGTACTTGCAGTATGTGTTGCTTGCCGCAGCTACATTGTGTATGCTCGGTAGCTTCGTAATCTCGAAAATACGTTCTTGATTAACCCTTTTTATAACAGAGTTAGATAATGGGAAAAAGTAATAGAAAAGTTCCGGGAATCAACGCCAGCTCAACGGCCGATATCTCGTTCATCTTGCTCATCTTTTTCTTGGTCGTGACATCAATGAACTCAAACTTCGGTTTGCAGGTAATGCTTCCGAATCCTCCTGAGGAACAGCAGCAGGATGAACCTGAGATTCATGAGCGCAACCTTTTGAAGGTGTATGTGAATATGGACAACGAGATAATGGTCACCCCAGGTAAGTTGAGAGAGGGCGAACGCCCCTTGATGCTCAAGGTTGACGAGCTCGAGGAGCTTCGTGACCTGGCCAAGGAGTTCATCACGGCCAACACACCCGGCGGAAAGATTAATGACAACTATCCCGAGCCAAAGAAGAAGATGGATACCATCACATACATTAACGATGCAGGTCTCGAGTTGCACTATCCTAACGGTGTGAGCAATATCGTAAGAAACAACCAGCACGTTATCACCTTGCAGACCGACCGTTCTACAAAGTACGAGGTGTACTTTAAGGTACAGGAGGTGCTCTACAGCGCATACAACGATTTGCGTGAGGAGTTTGCAAAGGAGGTATATGGCGTCCAGAACCCAGAAAAGGAACTTACTGCCGACGAGCTTGAATTGTGCCGTCGCCGTTATGTGAATATGATTTCCGAGGCTCAGCCTATTGAAATTGGTAAGAGAAAGTAACTATGAGTAAATTTAGCGACAAAGGAAAGGCAGAAATGCCTGAATTGAATACTTCATCATTGCCCGACTTGATTTTCTCTATCCTGTTCTTCTTTATGATTGTAACTTCTATGCGTGAGCAGGAGGTTAAGGTACAGGTAGAGTTGCCAAAGGGAACCGAATTGACGAAGTTGGAGCGCAAATCTGCGATTACAAATATCTATATTGGTACTCCTATGAACAACAAGGAGAGCCAGGAGGCCGGCATTCAGCTCAATGACCGCCAGCTTTCACGTCGCGAGGTGAACAACCTCAAGGCGTATATCGTAGAGGAGAAGGAGCGCTTGGGTTCTAAGGCTGCTAAAATGAAAGTGGCTCTTAAGGTAGACAATAATATCGATATGGGTCTTTTGTCAGACGTGAAGATGCAGTTGCGTAAGGCTTATGCATTGCAGATCTTCTACTCGGCTAACGAGGAGAAGGCGAACGGTGGCAGATAATCCTTTCCGGTATACATAATAACGACAGAGGCATCAACGCGTGTTGATGCCTCTGTCGTTATTGTTTCAATATGTCACCACTTTTACGGCCTCAGTAGCAAAAAGATGTGGATAATCCGGTTTACTTTAAATTTGTAATATAGCTTATTGACGTATTGAATTAACTCACATTTTAATTTCGTTGTAATTGCTTCCTCTCGCTTTGTGCGTAAACAAATTTACCCGCATTAACATTGTTGATTTCTTTATCACTCGCAGTATAACATCAAACAAGTTTGTGTTAAGCTCGCTTAATCAAGAAATTCGCTTACTCGCAATTTTTAACCTTGTTCTGTTATCTTATATTCATTCTGTAGTCTTGCTTTCTGTACTTTTTTGAAAAAAGTACCAAAAACGGGGCAGTCGTGTACGTCATTCGGTGCTTCCTTTGTTCAAGAGTCGCTTTGCGACATCTTTCAGTCGGTTCGCACCTCGCCGCTCGCTGCTTGTCGCAATGCTTGGGGCGGCAAGAACTCGCTTCGCTCAAACATCATGCCGCCTGTTTCCAAGCATTGCTCGGCTACTCGCTGTGCCTCCCAACGCTGCCCTTCCGCCGTTGGCGGGGAATTACCTTTGCAATGAAGATTCATTGACGTACCCTATGCATTATAGTGCGTACAATGGTAATATTTTTAAACCGGCACCATCAAATGTTGCGGTTAAGCGAGCGCAATTTGAGCTTGCTCAATAATTGCACAGCGAACGATAGCAACTTCATTGAAGATAAATCACAGCGAACAGCCGTGCAAGCAGAGGAAACAGGACAAAATTTGTTTGAGCGGTGCATATACGCGATGCTGTTATTGCGTGATAAGCGAGTTGTTTTGTCCCCGATGCTTGAACGAACAGCTGTTTGCGGCACCATTGCGAGCGAGCAATGTTTGCGACGACGGGAGCTTTAGCTCCCCAAAGGAGTGCGCTCCAGCGCTCAGCCGGCCGAGGGATGTCGCTTG
>JAZRGF010000393.1:0-2714 GCA_045644005.1 Bacteroidaceae bacterium
ATAAATATTAAAAACTAAACATTATGGAACTTTTATTAGGTTATTTGGGAATGGGTCTCATGTTGGGACTCGCAGGTATTGGTAGTAGTATCGGTACAACAATCGCAGGTAATGCAGCCGTTGGCGCATTGAAGAAGGACAACTCAAAGTCATCTGGCTACATGATTTTGTCAGCCCTCCCTGCTACACAGGGTCTTTACGGTTTCTTGGCGCTGTTGCTCCACTTCGGTAAGGTAACAGCCGAGACAGGTATGTTGTGGTTCGGTGTCGGTCTTGGCGTTGGTATCGTATGCCTCTTCTCTGCAATCCGTCAGGGTCAGGTTTGTGCAAACGGTATCGTTGCAATGTCACAGGGTCACGACGTGCAGACAAACACCATGATTTACGCAGCTCTCCCCGAGTTCTACGCCATCCTTGCACTCGTTGCAACATTCTTGGTGTAATACAGTAAGTGGAGTATGTTTATAGGAAACTCTCAAGGCGCGCCTTGAGAGTTTCCTGTTTTTTCATCACTATGCCACTGAAATCCTCTCTTTTTGACATTTGTGTATGCATTGGCAAATTTTTGCTAACCCTTTGTTGCATTTTGGTCTAAATTTTAGTTTTTTAAGTTATTTTAATTCTTTGGTTATTAGAAAATAATTTTGTAATTTTGCACTTCATTTTGAGAGAGGGGGTACTTTCTCTCCATTTGTATATATAATAAGGTGTTCCAGATGGGTGGAAACCTTGATTTTTTTGAGATTTATTAATTAGCGATGAAGAAGGAATTATTGCTTCCCGATTATCTTTTTGAGATTAGCTGGGAGGTTTGTAACAAGGTGGGCGGCATCTATACAGTGGTATCTACAAAGGCCCGCACCATTTCTGAAATTGAGGGATTGAATGCTATATACATTGGTCCCGATTTGTGGAAGGAGAAGGAGAATCCACTTTTCACAGAGGACAAGCGTCTTTGGAATGCTTGGCGCAAGAAGATTGAGAGCGACAAGCTCACCGTGCGTTGCGGTCACTGGGAAATCCCCGGCCGTCCCAAGGTGATTCTTGTTGATTATACAGGCTACATGGACGACAAGGATGCCATCTATGGCGAGTTGTGGAACGACTTTGGCGTCGATTCACTCCATGGCTATGGCGACTATGACGATTCTATGATTTTCGGTTATGCCGTTGGCAAGGTTATCGAAAGTTTCTACAATACAAACATCAAGGCCGGCAGCAACGTTGTTGTACAGGCTCACGAGTGGCAGAGTGGTGGTGCTGCGTTGTACCTCAAGAAGAACTTGCCTGCAGTGGGAACAATCTTCACAACCCATGCAACAAGCATTGGCCGCTCAATCGCTTCAAACGGCAAGCCACTCTATGACTACTTCGACGGTTACAACGGCGACCAGATGGCCGAGGAACTCAACGTGCAGTCAAAGCAGTCGGTCGAGAAGAACACTGCGCTCAACGTAGACTGCTTTACTACAGTGAGCGAAATCACAGCGCGCGAGTGCAAGCAGCTTGTTGGCCGTGAGTGCGAGGTTATACTTGAGAACGGTTTCGAGAAGGACTTTGTGCCTGTTGGCAAGGACTTCACAGCAAAGAGAAAGGCTGCACGCAAGGCACGTCTGCGCGTGGCGGCAGCTCTCACCGGCGACACCATTGCCGATGATGCTATTATAATAGGTATAGGCGGACGCATGGAGATGCGCAACAAGGGTATCGACATGTTCCTTGAGTCAATGGCGCGCCTTAACGCATGCGAGGAACTTACACGCGACGTTGTTGCGTTCATCGATGTTCCTGCATGGTCGGGCGATGCACGTGAGGATTTGGTTAAGCGTCTTGCAAGCGACAAGGATACTTGGGATACTCCGCTGCCAAACCCTTACCTCACACACAACCTCCACAATTTCTACGAGGATGCAATCGCATGCGGCATACGTGGCCTGCAGATTGACAACCGCAACGGCAAGAACCGCGTGAAGGTTATCTATGTTCCCTGCTATCTCAAGGGCAACGACGGCATCTTCAATAAGGACTATTACGATGTGCTCATCGGTAACGACCTTAGCATCTATCCATCGTACTACGAGCCATGGGGTTACACCCCGCTGGAGAGCGCTGCATTCCACATCCCGACCATCACTACAAACCTTGCAGGTTTTGGTCTTTGGGTGAATTCGGTGCTTGGTCGTCGTGGCGAACTGCTTGATGGTGTAGAAGTTATCTCACGCACGGACAGCAACTATTTCGATGCAGCCGATGTAATTACAAAAAATATTTGTACCTTTGCAGAACTTTCTGATAAAGAGGTCAATGACTGTCGCAAAAAGGTTGCAAAGATTGCCGAGAAGGCTCTTTGGAAGCACTTTATCAAGAACTATCTGCAGGCATACGATATTGCCCTGGTTGCTGCAAAGGCGCGACAGTAAGCAAGTAAATCGTTCTGGGATCTCTCCCTGCGGTTCGAGATGACAGTTTCCGCATGATTTTTGCGGATGATGTCATTCCGAACGTATGTGAGGAATCTGATGAATGCAGCAGGACTTGAATTTGATACAACAAACGAAATATTCATTTAATATAAATAATATGATTGCAATTAGTAACGCAAACCAACCTAGTTGGAAAACAATTAATGTAAAATCTTATATTCCCGAGTCATTGAAGCCACTCGAGGAATTGTCTCGTAACCTCTGGTGGGTATGGAACGAGGAGGCAAAAGA
>JAZRGF010000394.1:0-1136 GCA_045644005.1 Bacteroidaceae bacterium
GGAAGGACAGAGGTGAGGGTGGACACAGAGAACGAGGACAGCTCCGAAAGCGCTTATGCCACCATTCAGCTCGGCACTACCGTATACGATGGTGATGCGGATATTACAGCGGGCGAGGGTAGTAGTAGAACGGACAAATATACTTTAAACGGCACTGAGGGTGTTAATTGGTCATTAGTTAACACAGACCCGACAAGACAAGTTATTTATGCCAATATACAAGGTGTTTTGACTAACCCTAAAACAACGGGCAGAAAGCAAGCAGGCGGTAAATTTAGCTGTTTCTATTATGCACCCGATTATGCCGTTGGTGTTGCGTTCATAGATGCTAATAACGGTGTGTGGCTTAACATGACTTTCGAGCCGAATAAGTTTACAGATGCAGACGCATTTAAAAGATGGCTCGCAAGTAATAATATCGAGTTTACTTACGAACTTGCCACCCCCACCACCCTACAGCTCACCCCCGCAATGCTTGAACTGCTTAAGGGGTACAACCATATCACTTTAGCCGATGGCTACGGAACTATAGAACTTAAAGCACTAACCGGTGCTAACTGGTCTTAAATAAAGGAGGTAAAATTATGGCTTACAATCAGATCTACGGCATAGTAAATGCCGCAACCAAACAGGCACTCGGTGATACCGCAGTGGCTGCAATCGATGCTTCAACCCTGGCTGAAGTCGGCGGCCAGATCCTGGATAGTTCAAACCCGGCTACATTGGCTGCTTTTGTGTATGGGCTGTCCGGTGCTATCAATGAAACTCGTATTAAGGCAAAGTCTTATGATACCGGCGCGAAAATAAGCATGTGGCGAAGTGCTGAAGACTTCGGTCTTTACCGCAGAAAGATCCAGGCCAACAACGTTAAATCTGCTGTAGCAAACTCATCCTACGGCAGCCAGGACGCAGATTACTACGACGGGGATCTTACCGCAAACTGGACAGATCGTTTATTCGGTCTTATCGCCGGCTTTGAAACCGATAAGGATATTATAAGCCGCAAGAAGCTCGCTCGCTGCTTCGCTAATCCCGGAGAGATGGCAGCATTTATTAATATGATAGATGTTACCCGTATGAATTCCATCAAGTGCAATATGGAAAGTTGCGAGATGCTGGCAAGGGCTACCGCGATC
>JAZRGF010000395.1:0-1094 GCA_045644005.1 Bacteroidaceae bacterium
TTGTCAATACAGAATCGGGAACTGCGTTGTGATCTTCTTTCTTCATAATAATGTGTGTTTGCAAAGTTATTAAATAAAAAATTACAGAGTTCGTATTTTGAACCCTGTAATCTCTATTTACACAAAATTATGGATAGTCCCGAAAAGGAAATGAACGTTTGAATTACCAGAACTTGTTATGTTCTGCACTGTATTCGAACCCCACAGCGCGGAGTTTCTCTTCCAGTTCTGTGCGGTCGACGTCAAGGTCGGAGCAGAGTTCATCGAGTGAACTGTAGCGGTCGCGCAGGTACATGTTCACTGTGCTGAAAAGCATCATCGGGTCACCAGGGAGTTCCATAAACAATACGTTATATCTGTTGTTACTCATCAACCATTGTCTCAATGGCCTCAAAGAACCCTTCGATGCCACCCTCCAACTCATTTGCCAAACCCTCAACCTTCTTGCCAAGTTTATTCAAGGTCTTCTTTGTCATGTAGCCCTTTATGCGGCCTTTCTGGCGCGCAAACTCCTTGAGCTCCTCCTTGCTACATTCCTGTTCCTCAAACTCGGCTTTGAGCATGGCATATTCCTGGGCAATCTCCTTCCAATCCTCGTCGGTGTATGACTTGTGGTTCTTCTCAACCTTGTCGGCCAACTTCTTCAGTTTTTCTATTGGACTCTTTGGAGTGCAGGCAAAAAGTGTTACCGATACAAAAAATGTCGCAAATAGAAATAGCAGTCTTTTCATCTTAATCTTGTTTTAGTTGTCTTTGACAGTTGCAAATGTAGGGAAAAGTAACTAAAAACCCAAACCCGCAGTTCAAAATGTGCTTATAATACAAACCGGCCGGCAACGTTTCCGCGGCCGACCGGTGTATTGTGGGTTTGTAGTTTGTTTTTTACTTCACCTCCTCGAATTCAGCGTCCTGTACATCGTCGCCCTGCTGCTGGCTGCCGCTCTGCTGCTGGCCGCCCTGTGCACCCTGCGCGCCCTGAGCACCGCTCTGTGCGTACATCTCGGCACTTGCTGTCTGCCATGCGTTGTTGAGCTCTGCCATTGCTGCGTCGATGCCTGCGAGGTCCTGAGCCTTGTGAGCCTCCTCGAGCTTCT
>JAZRGF010000396.1:0-1384 GCA_045644005.1 Bacteroidaceae bacterium
TTTGTAGCCTCACCGGGGTCGACATCAAGCAACTTGACACCCTTTACCGCCTCAATGGCATCGGTAATCTGTTTCACAGCCTCCATGTTGCGTCCCTCCGAGAAGTTGGGTACGCACTCGATAATTCTTTTCTGCATAGTCGTATGTTGTATGTATTTTTATCAATGGTCGGTTTGTCCGTCTCCTTGGCAGTATATGCTCATGGCAAAGATATATACAAATGGATGAAATGCAAATTGCTGAATAGGATTTATTGCAATTTGTGGTCTTTGAAATCTTTTACTATAGTTTTTAACTTTTTTTACTTACTATGTATTTGCATATATATGCTTTTGTGATATTTTTGCGACAATTAATATAATATTAACATAAACATTTATAAAACTCCATAACCATGAAGAAAAGACTGCTATTTGTATTTGCGTCTGTTTTTGCTCTTTTGACTACAGCGACAGCGCAGCAAAAGACAACTTTGAGTGCCAACATCGATGGCTACAAAAGGAGCAAGGTGTTCTTTGATTGTATGCAGACACCATTGATTTCACAGGAATTCCACACCAACCCGGGCGAGGAGCACATATACAACTTCGAATGCGAGGGGCTTGTGTGGATGAATATCAACGGGAATACCGGCGTGATTCTGCAACCGGGTGACAGCCTGCACGTAGATATTGTATATGAAGGCAAGAATGCGAAGGTTGAGTACAGCGGCAGTGAGCGTGCAGTGAACAACAACCGTCTTGTAAAGAGCATTGAGAACCTCAAGCGCAGCTTGCGCTACAAGGAGCAGCTTCTTGGTTGTGCTGCGCTCGATATCAAGCCCAAGGACCGCATTGGCGATTCCCGCGTGTTGCTTGAGAAGGCAAAGGCTCTCATAGAAAAGAGCCCGGCAAGCCCCGAGACAAAGAACTACGTGATGGCAATGATTGAGTATCATGTATATATGTCATTTGTGGAGTATCCCGTGATGTATGCAAGCGTTAGGGGTGTGCCTGTCGAGGAACAGGAGATCGGTGACTATTGGAACATTATGGAGGGCTACGTTCTAAGGAGCGATGCCGAGTCAATGAACTGCTCGGAGTATGCAAGCTTCCTCATGCGCTACTGTTTCTACATGAACGAGAAGGCTGCGAAGGAGAAGGGCGAGGCATACACCATGCCAACTGTGATGGAGGATATGTACAAGGAACTTGCTGCGTGTTACGATGGTGCGCCGAGGGATTTTGTCCTTTATACCCTCTTGCGTAACTTTATATTGAACGGCCGTGAGATAGAGCGTGCCGATGTCCTCTACAAGGACTATGTTGAAAAATACAACAGCAACGCATTCTACAAGAGCATCTTGGATATGCTCATGCAATAATTGTAAAACCATAACAACCGT
>JAZRGF010000397.1:0-1458 GCA_045644005.1 Bacteroidaceae bacterium
CATCGAAGGTCTGCCATTCCTTGAGGCTATCCGCCAGTTGAAGTGGGAACTTGGCCGTCGCGCGGTTTGCGTTCACTTGACATACGTTCCTTACCTCTCTGCTGCAGGCGAGCTCAAGACAAAGCCTACACAGCACTCTGTGAAGCAGTTGCAGAGCCTCGGTATCCAGCCCGACTGCTTGGTGCTCCGCGCAGAGCACAAGTTGAGCACAGGTCTTTGCAAGAAGGTTGCCAGCTTCTGTAATGTTATGCCCGACTGCGTTGTGCAGAGCCTTGACGTGCCTTCAATATACGAGGTGCCCATCAAGATGCAGGAGCAGGGTCTCGATGCTGCTATCCTCCGTCTCACAGGCGAGGAGGTTGGCGAGACTCCCGAGATGAAGCCATGGCGTACATTCGTTGAGCGTCGCAACAACGCGAAGAAGGTAATCAATATTGGTCTTGTAGGCAAGTATGACCTTCAGGATGCATACAAGAGTATCCACGAGAGCCTTTCACAGTGCGGTACATACAACGACTGCAAGATAAAACCTCACTTCATAAACAGCGAGAAGATTACCGAGGAGAATGTGGCACAGATGCTCAAGGGCATGGATGGCTATATCATCTGTCCGGGTGTCGGTCCACGCGGTTTCGAGGGTAAGGTGATTGCAGCAAAGTACTGCCGCGAGAACAACCTTGTGACACTTGGTATTGGTCTTGGTATGCAGGTAATGGCTATTGAGGTTGCACGTAACCTCCTTGGTTATGCCGATGCCAATAGCTACGAGATGAACGAGGCTACCTCTTGCAGAATTGTTGACCTTATGGAGGATTTGAAGAGCGTCGGCAACCCATTCGGTGTAATGCGCCGTGGTGGTTACGACACTGTCATTGCAAAGGACAGCAAGGCATACGCTATCTATGGAGAGGAGAAGATTGTAGAGCGCCACTATCACCGTTATGAGTTGAACACAGAGTATCGCGATGCTCTTGTTGGCGCAGGCTTGGCTTGCACAGGCGTTCACCCAGACAGCGGCTTGGTTGACATTGTAGAGTTCCCCGCTTGCGACTGGTACATGGGTGTAATCTACGAGCCACAGTATTCAAGCACTGTTCTTCACCCATCACCTGTGGTAATGGATTTTGTGAAGAACGTTGTGGAGCGCAAGAATTAAAACTAAAATCCTATAATAGTAAAAAGCGAATGACTGTCAGTCATTCGCTTTTTTTATGCCTTTGGTAAATGCCTGAACGGCAATATCTCGGCTCAGTAGCAAAAAGGTGTGGATAATAGTGTTTACTTTAAGAGTTTGTTATATATCTTATTGATGTATTAAATTGGCTGCCGTTTAAATTTTGTTGAAATTGCTTTCACTCGTTTTGTGTGTAAACAAGTTTACCCACATTAACATTGTTGATTTCTTTATCACTCGCAGTATAACATCAAACAAGTTTGTGTTAAGCTCGCTTAATCAAG
>JAZRGF010000398.1:0-2374 GCA_045644005.1 Bacteroidaceae bacterium
CTTGGCCTTCTTTATCTGCTTGAAGATTTTCTTCACTTTCTTCTCCATGTCGTCAACGTCAATGTCACCGACGATGATGATACCCTGGAGGTCGGGGCGATACCACTTCTTGTAGTAGTCGCGCAAAGCCTGGTATGGGAAGTTATCTACTACTTCCATGATACCGATTGGCAAGCGGCTGCCATATCTGCTGCCTGGGAAGATGTCGGCAAGCATGCGCTCCTGCATACGCATCATGGCTGTATTGCGTCCGCGCCACTCCTCATGGATTACACCGCGCTCGCTGTCAATCTCCTCTTCGTCGAGTGTGAGACCATCGGCCCAGTCGTGCAGAATCCAGAGACATGAGTCAATGGCACCCTCCACGTTTACAGGCACGTTGTTGATGTTGTACACTGTTTCGTCGATTGAGGTGTAGGCATTGAGGTCGGCACCGAACTTCACGCCTATGCCCTCAAGGTAGTTGATCATTGACTTGCCGGGGAAATGCTCTGTTCCGTTGAAACACATGTGCTCAAGGAAGTGCGCAAGTCCGCGTTGGTTCTCCTCCTCCTGAATTGAACCCACTTTCTGTGCAATGTAGAAATTTACAAGGTTCTCGGGGTTCTTGTTGTGACGGATGTAGTAGGTAATGCCGTTCTTGAGCTTACCGATCCTGATTGATGGGTCCAGTGGCAGCTGTTCACCCTCCTTTGCGGCAAATGCCGGAAGGCTCATGGTGATGGCTACAACGGCCAACAAAAGAAATTTGATGTACTTTTTCATTTAATGAATGCTTATAATGTTAAGTAATATTCTTTGAATGAGGCCCAACAGAGCCTTTCATATTTAATTTGCAAATTTAACAAAATAAGCAATAAGTTGATGTATAGTTTGTTGATTTTTACAACATAACTACAAACTGAAACGTGAAAGCGGACATGTGAAAACTTTTTTAACACTCCAATGAACTTATTAACCTCCCTCATTTCAGTTTTTGCAGTTCACCTTCTCTATCTTTCAGCTTTCCGTTTTTACATTTAACCGCACTTTGTGCGATTGAACCTGCTCACACTCGCTGTGAAAGTTCAAATAAATTTGACTTTCGCTCGTTTACTCGCAGCTTTCCCCACATTGGGGCAAGTAAATCTCTTTACAAGCCTTGGATTGCTGCTGTAGTATTCGCACTGCTCTATTATGAATGGCTTGCTGTCGGCATGTGCGGCGCGGAAAAGTACCTCGTCCACAATCTCCTTCTCATCACGGCTGCTGCAATCGGCAGAGCTGAATTCGAGACACTTCTCAAACATACCCGCCTCGCGGTAAAGCTCGGCCTTTAGGCTTGCAGGCAACATTTCCTTCCCAAGTTCCTGTAACTTGAGAATGCATTTGACAAAGAATTCATAATCAGCGAACTGCACACTCTTTTTTGCCTCACGCCCCCTGTTGTATTCATCGTTGTAGGCTTGTACAATCTTCAACAGCAATGTTACCATCTGTTTGTCATCAATATCTGTGGCATAGATAGAAAGGTTGTTATACGCCTGCTGCAGTTCGCGTAAACGCGATTCCGACAGTGTCGATGCTGCCTGATGTTGGCACGCAAGACGCCCGTCCGACCACTCATGGCAACCAACCATGCAGCCCGGTGTGCAGCTACATTCAAAGGTGGTTCCACACTCTGTACCGAAATAAAAATGGATTGCTTCTTTTTCCTTCATAGCCATAGATTGCTTTGTCTATAAATAAATGAGTCAATTGTTGGTTTTTATCACCGCATTAGTGTAAATCTTCACTATTTTTAACAACCGCGGGTTGTGTGTCTCTAAAATGTATAACAACCGGACTGCTTGAAAAGTTTTGCATAAGTGTTGTATTTTATTCATCATAATGTATTTTATTTCCATTTGTCTTGTTTTTTCCGGCAAATAGTTTGTATTTTTGAGAGGTAACCACAAAACACTATGCCATGTTAAAGCAAAGATTCCAGGAGATTTTATCAGAAATCAAAAGAGGTGATTGGAATGAGGTTATGCGCATATGCTGTGCCGATTTTAAAAAAGAGCACGATTCTCCAATTGAAAGTGCTTATTTTGAGATCAAACTCTATTTCAATTATAATGCAGGTTCAAAAACATTTAATGTAGAGCCCGTGGAGGTGGCCGATTCGTTCCCCATTCTTGACGATGAGCAGATATTCTGTTTGGACACTGTATGTATAACACCTAAAATCGCATATATCGACGCCGACAATAACAGACAATTCGCACATGGAATGAACTATGCCAGTTACAGCGGTTATGAAAGGGCGTCATGGCGCGAGTTGCGTTATAAGTTGGCCGCAAGCGACGAGCTGCATACAGTAAAGCGCGAGGATTTGTATGCCGGTCAGGTG
>JAZRGF010000399.1:0-12866 GCA_045644005.1 Bacteroidaceae bacterium
TTATCATCTTGTGCAGAAGTTGAACCCTAAAAAAGTATATATAAACTTTATTATAGAGCTTGAAGGTTTGAAAGGTAGGGATATATTCCCTGCTGATGCAGAGATTGATTGTCTCTTGACCTTGGAGGGTAAATGATGAAAAAAGAGGATAAGGATAAAAGAGAAGAGTATCTTAAAGGGATAGTTCTTAACCTTCCTGAATCTCCTGGATGCTATCAATATCTTGATGACAAAGGAGTGATTATTTATGTAGGTAAGGCAAAGAATCTCAAACGTCGTGTGTCCTCTTATTTCAATAAAGAACAGCAAAGCCTGAAGACCAGACTGCTTGTTGCTAAAATATCCGATATAAGATATATCGTCGTCAATAGCGAGGCCGATGCATTGCTTCTTGAGAATAATCTCATAAAGCAGCATAAGCCCCGCTATAATGTTTTATTGAAGGATGACAAGACATACCCATCAATTTGCGTGACAAGGGAGTATTTTCCAAAGATATTCAAGACCAGAAAAATCAACAGGGAGTATGGCCGTTATTTTGGTCCTTATACAAATGCCGGTGCATTGAATGCTTTGTTGAATTTAATAAAGGAACTTTTTCCATTGCGTACATGTAATCTTAATATTACACCCGAAGGTGTGCGTAACGGCAAATATAATTGCTGTCTCGAATACCAGATAAAGAACTGTTGTGGTCCTTGTATTGCTAAAATATCAAAAGATGATTACTGTAAATATATTGATGAAGTAATACCAATATTGAAAGGTGATATAAAGGTATTACAGGATAAGATGGTGTCTGAAATGAAAGATAAGGCATCAAAGCTTGAATTTGAGGCTGCAGCCGAGATTAAAAAACGTTACGATTTAATCGAAAATTTCAGAACCCGCAGCGAGGTTGTTAGTGCTACATTAAATAATATTGATGTATTCAATATTGAAAGTGATGACAAAAGCGCTTTTATAAACTTCCTTCATATAAAAAATGGTTGTATTACCCAAGCTTTTACAATTGAGTATGCTAAAAAGCTCGATGAAAGCGATGAGGAATTGATTTCAATGGGTATTGTAGAGTTAAGAGAACGTTTCAACAGTGATGCAAAAGATATAATAGTTCCTTTCCATGTAGACCTGCCTGTTGATGGTGTTACTGTTACAGTTCCTCAAAAGGGTGAGAAAGCGCGTTTGCTTGCGTTGTCAAAACTTAATGTGAAACAATATAAGGTAGACCGTCTAAAAAAGGATGAAAAACTGAATCCGGAGCAGAAGAGTATGCGCCTGATGAAGGAGGTTCAGGAGGCATTACATCTTGAAAAAATACCCATTATAATTGAGTCTTTTGATAATTCAAACACACAAGGTACAGATGCAGTAGCGGCTTGCGTTGTGTTCCGTAAACTAAAACCCAGTAAAAAGGATTATAGGAAATACAATATAAAAACCGTTGATGGCCCCGATGATTACGCCTCAATGCGCGAGGTTGTAGGCCGTCGTTACCGCCGTATTCTTGAAGAAGGTGGTGAACTTCCTAGTGTAATATTCGCCGATGGTGGAAAGGGGCAGATGGATGCTATACTCAGTGTTGTGAAAGATGAGTTAGGGTTGGATATCCCCGTGCTTGGACTTGTTAAGAATAGCAGGCACAGGACATCGGAGGTTATAACCGGTAATGGTGATGTTATAGGTCTAAAACAGGGAACTGTTCTATTCCGCCTTCTTTCACAGTTACAAGATGAAGTGCACCGTTTTGCCATAACATTCCATCGTGACAAACGTAGTAAACGCCAGATAGCATCAGAGCTTGATACTATAAAGGGTATTGGTGAAAAGACAAAACAGACGCTTTTGATTAATTTCAAAAGTGTCAAGAGAATTAAGGAAGCTACTATTGAGGAGTTGCAGTCTGTGGTAGGTAAATCAAAGGCTGAAATAATATTCAATGCTCTTAAATGATAACTCTTTTTTGTGTATATTCGCGAATGTAAAGAGATATAAAGAATTTAAGAAATGAGAGTACTTATACAAAGGGTCAAGGAGGCATCTGTAACTATTGATGGTAAAGTTATATCATTGATACATAATGGTTTATTAGTGTTTGTGGGTATTACCGACGATGATAATCGTGATGATATACTATGGCTCACGAAAAAAATAGCCAATATTCGCCTTTTTGACGATGAAAATGGAGTAATGAACCGTTCTGTTATAGAAGCCGCTGGTGATATACTTGCTGTGAGTCAGTTTACCCTGATGGCATCAACAAAAAAAGGCAACCGACCTTCATATATAAAGGCGGCTAAACCAGAAATTTCTGTACCGCTATATGAGGAGTTCTGTAGTGAGTTGGAGCTTGCTGTAAACAAACCTATCGGGCGCGGTGTTTTTGGAGCAGATATGAAGGTGAGCCTTTTGAATGATGGCCCTGTGACAATTTTTATAGATTCAAAGAACAAAGAGTGATTATGACGATAAAAGAGGCACAGCAGCGCGTTGATGCGTGGATAAAGGAGTATGGTGTACGTTACTTCAATGAGCTTACCAATATGGCAATCTTGACCGAAGAGGTTGGAGAAGTGGCACGTATAATGGCACGCAAATATGGCGAGCAGTCATTCAAGGAAGGTGATAAAAGTGACCTTGGTGATGAATTGGCCGATGTTCTTTGGGTCCTTATCTGTATTGCCAATCAGACAGGTATAGACCTCTCTGATGCACTTGAAAAAAACTTCGGTAAAAAGACGAAAAGAGATAATAAAAGACATATAAACAATTCAAAATTGAATGGAGATGAGTGAAAAGTTTGATTGTGGTTGCGGTGAGCATTATCACCACGCTGACGAGGAGAGTAAGTATGATTTTGTAATAAGTGAATACACCCAGGCTATGAGCGATGAAGAGGTGGCTTCATGTGTCAAGAAACTTATTGAAGAGAAAGTTGAACAGAACAATACGATCGAGGTAAAAAAGTTGCTTTTCAACTGTATTGATCTAACTACTCTCAAGTGTACCGACAGTGAAGAGAGTGTTATGGCTTTTACCGAAAAGGTCAATGATTTCGACGACAAGTACCCCTATTTGAAGAATGTTGCTGCAATATGTGTATATCCTAATTTCGCAAAGATTGTAAGCGATACATTGCAGGTTGAGAATGTAGGTATAGCTTGTGTATCGGGCGGCTTCCCGTCGTCACAGACATTCCAGGAGATTAAGGTTGCCGAGACTGCTATGGCTGTTCATGAAGGTGCAACAGAGATTGATATCGTGCTTAGTGTAGGTAAGTTCCTCAGTGGTGACTATGAAGGTGTGTGTGACGAGATACAGGAACTAAAGAGTGTGTGCGGTGAGAAACACTTGAAGGTTATTCTTGAAACTGGAGCTCTTGCAACAGCCGAGAATATCAAAAAAGCATCGATTCTATCGATTTATTCAGGTGCTGATTTCATCAAGACATCTACCGGTAAGGAATCGCCAGCTGCCACTCCTGAGGCTGCATATGTGATGTGCCAGACAATCAAGGAGTATTATCAGAAGACAGGCCGCAAGATTGGTTTCAAGCCTGCCGGTGGTATAAATACAGTACACGATGCTCTTGTGTATTATACAATCGTCAAGGAGCTTCTTGGTGAGGAGTGGTTGAATAATGAATTATTCCGCCTTGGAACAAGCCGCCTTGCCAATCTTTGTCTGAGTGAAATAGTTGGTGAAGAGGTCAAATTCTTCTGATGAAATAGGCCGAAAATAAAATTTTAAAAATAAGAATATTACTATGAAATCACTTTTTGAAAAGACATTGTTGACACTTGTTATTGTTCTGGTGTCAATGCCTATGTTTGCGCAGACAAAGGTTTTTGGTCGTTGGGCTTCGGAAACCGGTAATGAAATATATATACACTCTACCAGTAATATAAATAATTTTGCATATAGCCAGGATACCGACTGCTATGGAGGTATTGCTATTGTAAATGAAATGAATGAATACAGTGAGTATTATATATTCAATAAATTGGACGGTGAAAACGAGAAAGTTTCAGTCAAGTACACAAAAGTAAGTGCTTTAAATGGTGAGAAAATAGGTAAAGGTAAGTTTGAGGCTGTTCTTGACAATGGAAACATAATTATAAACGGAAACGAAGAATTAAGTAATATTGTTTTTGAGAGCAGGGATGTTTATAGCGAGGATATAAACGATGGTGCTTTTAAAATCGAGGATCTTATTGCTATTCTGCTCCCATTGTTGATTGTTGTTGCACTGTTCTGGTCATTGATTCATATGATATATATCCTTACACGTCGCAAGCATTTTCCTCAGACTTATACTGTAGAGATGATTAGAAGAATGCGTGTAGCAGCTAATAAACCGGCCGAGGCAAGCTATGCCGAGAATAAGGCTGCGTATGATGTACTTGACATGTGTTTTGATTCTTGGAAACCATATAAGGATGAGAATGGTGAAGACCAGAGAGTTGCTGTAAACAAGAAGATGGTAGACGATACAGAGGCATGTATCAACAGGTGTCTGGAAATTATGCCTACAGACCAGGCTTTGGTTGATTCTTTGAATGAGACTTGTGAGCTGGTCAATTCCAACTGGTCACGTGCTTTTTCAGGAAATAAATTGCTTATTGGAATAACTGTTGTATTGGCTGTCATTATGGTATTTGCAGGTGGTTGGCAAGCTGCTCCATTCTTTGTGTTGAGTCTTGCTATATATATATTGTCATGCTATAAGCCTATTTTCATGCATAACAAAGATGCTTTCAAGACACGTGGAACATTGTCTGCAGGATGTTTGGCTGCTATATTTGGATTTATAGCAAGCGCACAGACTGTAAGAACTGTTACTAAATGGTCCGATGGCAGCAAGACCGTAGATGATGACTACAGCCAACATTGGGTATTTTTGATTATAGGCCTGGCTATTCTTGCCATGATAGCATTCTTATTGGCGCTTTGGGGATTGTTCAATTATTTGCGTAACTATATACTCTATATGTAATCAACAGGGACATTGACAAAAAACATCCACTCAATTTGAGTGGATGTTTTTTGTCAATTGTATCTTGTTGTTATTTTTCTCTGCTTATCACGTAATCGACATATGCTATAAGGGCGTTCCTGAATTCATCAGCTATTTCAGCCGGAATGGATTCAATAGCCATATCTCTATATCTCTTTATAACACTGTTGGTATACTCTATTCCACCCTCTTCTTTAGATATCTCTATTAATGATTCTATCTCCTTTTCATCGAGATAAATTCCTTTTGACAGTTTTTCGCGTATTGGTGTCAATACAGGGTTGGAGCTTGTTCGCAATACGTAGAGTGCCGGCAGTGTTATCTTTCCTTCACGCATGTCACTACCCGTGGGTTTTCCAATGTCCTTGCTGTAATAATCGAAAATATCGTCCTTCATCTGGAAACAGAGTCCGGCAAATTTTCCGTAGTTGCTGAACTTTTCAACATACTCCTGCTTGCCATCAGCCGTGTATACAGCACAAGCCGCGCAGCATACAAAGAGTGAAGCTGTCTTGTAATAGATTACTTTCAAGTAATTTTCCTCGCTGTATGTTCCGTTCTGCTGCAGTTCAACCTGCATCACCTCACCATTTGGGAGATCGCGGCCCATAATTGAAATGGCATCAATAACGCGTATATCACCAGTCTTTGCTGTGCAGTTGAGTGCCATGGAAAACATGTAGTCACCGGTGAGTACTGCAACATTGTTATTGAAACGGGTGTTGAGTGACAGGCGTCCACGTCGTTTGTCACTTTCGTCAATGACATCGTCGTGTAGCAGGCTGGCCGTGTGCAACATCTCTACTGCTGCCGCTGCCGGGTATGATTTATTATTGATATTACCTATACTTTTTGCTATCAACAACACAAGAAGAGGACGCATCTTTTTTCCTGTAGACTCGCCAACGAATGACAAAGCATCGTTCATGAGCATGACATCACTCTTCAATAAAGAGTTGAAATATTCGTTGAAATCAGCGATTTCCTGCTCTATTGGTTTTCTTATTGTTGACATTAAATCCATAACGGAAAAGTATACTAATGTTTTAATATAGACTTTAAACAATGTTTGATTGCAAAAGTAATAAAAAAGCAAACGAAAGTGGCAAAAAATATGTATTTTTACGGACAGTTAATCTAATTTCAAAATGAACAAGTTATTTCTTCTCGATGCATATGCACTTATATACCGTGCTTATTATGCATTTATAAAGAACCCAAGAATAAACTCAAAAGGTTTCAACACATCGGCCATCATGGGATTCATAAACACCCTTGAGGATGTGTTGAAAAAGGAGAACCCTACCCACATAGGTATAGCATTTGATCCCAAAGGTCCTACTTTCCGTCACGAGGCTTATGAGCAGTACAAGGCGCAGCGCGAGGAGACCCCCGAGGTTATCAGGGAGTCTGTGCCTGTTATCAAGGAGTTTATTAGAGCATATAATATTCCTATTTTTGAAGTTCCGGGTTTTGAGGCCGATGATGTTATAGGTACACTTGCAAAACAGGCGGAGAAAAGGGGAATAATTACATATATGATGACACCCGACAAGGATTACGGTCAGCTTGTCTCGGAGACCACTTTCATATACCGTCCAAAATATGGCGACAAGGAGTTTGAGGTGATGGGCGTAGAGAGGGTGAAAGAGAAGTTTGGAATAGAGACAACTGCTCAGGTGATAGACCTTCTTGGTCTCATGGGTGATTCAAGTGACAACATCCCAGGCTGTCCGGGTGTAGGCGAAAAGACTGCTCAAAAATTGATAGCACAGTTCGGCAGTATCGAAAACATGCTTGCCAACAGTGGTGAACTCAAAGGAGCGTTGAAGACGAAGGTCGAGGAGAATAAGGAACAGATTCTGTTCAGCAAATTCCTTGCTACCATAAAGACAGATGTTCCCATTGAACTCGACATGCAGAGCCTGAAACGTGAGCAACCTAACGAAGATGAACTTGCACGCCTTTTCAGTTTTTATGAGTTGCGCGCCTTGAAGGAGCGTGTTATTAAAAATCAACAGGCACCTTCACTTTTTGACGAAGCACCATCGCTTGCTCCGGCTGTTTCATCATCGAACAAAAAAAGTGCAAAACATGACCCGCTTCAAGGCTCTCTCTTTGATTTTTTTGCGGCCGAAGATACGGGCGGTGAAAAAAAATCGAGCCATTTGACGTTAAAAGAGGTGTCTCATGTGTATAAACTCGTTGAAACAGAGGAAGATATAGCTAATTTGGCTATTGCATTGAAAAAATGCAAAACTGTGTGTTTTGACACAGAAACCACCAGTACTGTCGCTCTTGATGCCGAATTGGTGGGTGTCAGCTTCTCTGTTAAGGAAAATGAGGCGTTTTATGTGACAATGCCGGCCGAAAGAGAAAAAGTCCTTTTACGTCTTGAGTTGTTAAGAGAAATTTTCGAGAATGAGGAGATTGAAAAGGTTGGCCAGAACTTGAAATATGATATAACGGTTTTAGCTAATTATGGCATAGAGGTCAAGGGAAAACTTTTTGATACCATGATAGCCCATTATGTCCTGCAGCCCGAACTGTTCCATGGAATGGACTACCTTGCCGAAATTTATCTCAATTACGAAACAATAAGAATTGAGGAACTTATTGGCGAAAAGGGACGTGGCCAGAAGAATATGCGCGACATCTCCCCTACCCTTGTTTGTGATTATGCCTGCGAGGATGCCGATGTGACTTTGAAACTGAAGAATATTCTGCAGGAGGAGTTGAAGAAGGAGGGAGTAGAGGAGTTGTTCCATAATATAGAAATGCCTCTTGTTCCTGTGCTTGCATATATGGAGCGCAATGGTGCAAGAATTGACACTGCGGCCTTGAAAGAGACATCGCTCCTCTTCAGCAAGCGCCTTGCTGATATTGAGGAGAAAATCTATTCTCTTGCCGGTGAGCCGTTCAACATTGCATCGCCAAAGCAGGTAGGTGATATTCTTTTTGGAAAGCTAAAGATTGTCGATAAACCCAAAAAGACCAAGACAGGCCAGTTTGTGACATCGGAGGAGGTGCTTGCACAGCTGCAGAACCGCCACCCTATTGTAAAGGATATACTGCAGTACCGTGGACTGAAGAAACTGCTCAGTACATATATCGATGCCTTGCCCGAATTGGTAAACCCAAGAAGCGGCAAGATACATACATCGTATAACCAGACTGTAACGGCTACCGGACGTTTGAGTTCAAGTAACCCCAACCTGCAGAACATTCCTATCCGCGACGAGGATGGCAAGGAGGTGCGCAAGGCCTTTGTTCCCGATGAAGGCTGCCAGTTCCTTTCGGTCGATTACTCACAGATTGAGCTGCGTATAATGGCGCATCTGAGCGGTGACAGGAATATGATTGAGGATTTCCGCAGTGGTTATGATATTCATGCTGCAACAGCGGCAAAAGTGTATAAAAAGCCTATTGATGAGGTTACAAAGGATGAGCGACGCAAGGCAAAGGTGGCTAATTTTGGTATAATATATGGTATTTCGGTCTTTGGTCTTGCCGAGAGGATGAATGTTGACCGTCGTGAGGCTAAGGAGCTCATTGAGAACTATTTTGCCACATACAGCGGTGTGCAGCAGTATATAGAGAGCTGCAAGCAGGAGGCAAAAGAAAAAGGGTTTGTGGAGACGATATACCGCCGCAAGCGCTATTTGCCCGATATCAATTCCCACAATGCCGTCGTACGTGGTTATGCTGAGCGAAATGCTGTGAATGCGCCAATTCAGGGTAGTGCTGCCGATATCATAAAGGTTGCTATGATTAACATATACAAGCGCTTCAAGGCAGAGTCTTTGAAATCTACCATGATATTGCAGGTACACGATGAGTTGAACTTCAATGTATATCCCGGCGAAAAGGATATTGTACTTGGAATTGTAACTGATGAGATGCAGAATGCCATAGCACTAAGTGTACCGTTGATTGCCGATTACGGTTGGGGTGTGAATTGGTTAGAGGCACATTAAGCCGTTTTGTAGTACCGAAATAATTGACTACCTTTGCAGAACTTTTTAGAAACGATAAAAAATTTGATATTTATATGGCTTTAAAAGCAGGTATTGTTGGTTTGCCCAACGTAGGAAAATCTACACTTTTCAACTGTCTCTCAAGTGCAAAGGCACAGGCAGCGAACTTCCCTTTCTGTACAATTGATGCACAGTTGGGACAGATTACCGTTCCCGATGAACGATTGAACAAACTTGCAGAACTTGTACACCCCGACCGTATTGTTCCCGCAACTTGTGATATCGTGGATATCGCAGGTCTTGTAAAGGGTGCAAGCAAGGGTGAGGGATTGGGTAACCAGTTCCTTGGAAACATTCGCGAGACCGATGCCATCATACACGTTCTACGTTGTTTCGACAATGACAACATTGTGCATGTTGACGGCTCTGTAAACCCTGTACGTGATAAGGAAATCATTGATCTTGAGCTCCAGTTCAAGGATCTTGATACCGTTGAGAATAAGATCAAGCGCGTTGAAAAACAGGCGCGTGTCGGCGGTGACAAGCAAGCAAAGCTTGAGTATGATGTGCTCATGAAGTTTAAAGAGGCTCTGGAAGCCGGAAAATCGGCTCGTACAGTGGTTTTTGATACCGAGGATGAGCAACTTATTGCAAAGAACCTTTTCCTGCTCACATCAAAGCCTGTACTTTATGTATGTAACGTCGATGATACATCGGCTGCAAACGGTAACAAATATGTAGAGGCTGTGCGCGAGGCAATCAAGGACGAGTATGCCGAGCTGCTTATCATTTCGGCACAGACCGAGGCAGATATTGCCGAGCTTGAGAGTTATGAAGAGAAGCAGATGTTCCTTGAGGATATGGGCTTGAAAGAGTCCGGTTGTGACCGTCTAATCAAGGCTATCTACCAGCTTCTGAATCTGCAGACATATATCACTGCTGGTCCAATGGAGGTAAAGGCATGGACATTCCGCAAGGGATGGAAGGCTCCACAGTGTGCCGGTGTAATCCATACCGATTTCGAGAAGGGATTTATCCGTGCCGAGGTTATAAAGTACGATGATTATGTCAATTATGGCTCCGAGGCAGCCGTTAAGGAGGCCGGCAAAATGAGTGTCGAGGGTAAGGAGTATGTTGTGCAGGATGGTGATATAATGCACTTCCGTTTTAACGTATAACGGTTATGAATCTTATTGACTGTGCTATTGTCTGGGATCCTTCGGTTAGCCTGTTTTCGATATTCGGTTTTGGAATAAGGTATTACTCGCTATGTTGGGTTATAGGCCTGCTTGGAGCATATCTTATAGTCCAGAAACTATACAAGAAGGGTGGTGTCAGCGAGGAACTTTTTGACCCTCTTTTCATGTACTGTTTCATTGGTATTCTGGTTGGTGCACGTTTGGGACATTGTCTCTTTTATCAGCCCGACTACTACCTTGCACACCCCATTGAGATGTTGCTGCCGATAAGGAATACGCCCGATGGATGGATATTTAGCGGTTACGAGGGTTTGGCAAGCCATGGAGGAGTTATAGGTGTCATTACGGCTTTGATTCTGTATACAAGAAAGACCAAGCTCACTATGGTGTGGACACTCGATAACATAGCTGTTGCAGCACCGTTCTTTTCGGCTATGGTGCGCATTGGTAACTTTATGAACAGTGAAATAATAGGTACCGAGACCGACCTTCCATGGGGAGTTATTTTTGTGCAGGCGGGTGAGACCGTTCCCCACCACCCTGCCCAACTTTATGAGGCCATTGCTTATCTTGCGATATTCCTCTTCGGGTTGTTGCTGTATAAGAAATACAATGCAAAAATCGGTACAGGATTGTTCATGGGCTACTGCCTATTTACAATATTTACATTCCGTTTCTTTGTTGAGTTCATAAAAGAGAATCAGGTGGCATTTGAGGATGGAATGACCTTGATAATGGGACAGTGGCTCAGTATTCCGCTGATAATTACGGGAGCATATTTTATGATAAAAGGCATAAAAAAATCGGCTTGAAAGCCGATTTTTTTTATTGTGTTACAGTCGCTGCAAGTCTTTCGGTTTCGTTCATTGCAGCCAGTCTTTCAATCTCTGTTATATCTATCCCCATAGCTTCTGCAAGGCAGGTTCCATACTCTCTGTCGGCAAGGTAGCAATGTGCCGCGTGGCGGTATTTTATATTGTCGGTAACAGGCAGCATATCCTCGGCGGTGTTTGATATAAGAGCCTTCTTTTGCTCTTCGCTCATGAGCCTGTACAGGTTGCCGGGCTGGTAAAAACAGTCATCCGTGCGGTCTTCGTATGGATTGTAACGCATAGACTCACCTGTAACAGCCGAGTGTGCATACATCGCCGGCGCAGTTCTCCATTCACCGATACTGTTGGGCGAATAACCCTTTGTGGCACCATTGTTGCCATCTACGCGCATTGCGCCGTCACGATGAAAACTATGTACCGGGCATTTTGCTCTGTTTACAGGTATCTGGTCGTGGTTTACACCAAGACGGTAGCGCTGTGCATCGCCGTATGAGAAAAGCCTGCCCTGAAGCAGTTTATCGGGTGAAAGTCCTATACCAGGTACTATGTGAGCCGGGTTGAAGGCGGCCTGCTCCACCTCGGCAAAGTAGTTCTCGGGGTTACGGTTGAGCTCTAATACTCCAACCTCTATGAGTGGAAAATCTTTGTGGCTCCACACTTTTGTAATGTCAAAAGGATTCTCCTTGTATGTGGCAGCCTGCTCCTCGGTCATCACCTGAATGTATAGTTTCCAACTCGGAAAATCCCCCTTTGCTATTGCATTGAAAAGGTCGCGTCCATGGCTTTCGCGGTCGTGTGCGATGATGGCTGCGGCCTCACTGTTGCTCATATTCTTTATACCCTGCTGTGTGCGGAAATGGAATTTTACCCATACACGTTCACCATTTTTGTTTATGAGACTGTATGTGTGTGAACCGAAGCCGTGCATGTGGCGGTAAGAGGCCGGTATGCCACGGTCGGACATAACGATGGTAATCTGGTGCAGAGCCTCGGGGAGCATTGTCCAGAAATCCCAGTTGCTTTGCGGTGAGCGCAGGTTTGTCTGTGGGTCGCGCTTGATTGCGTGGTTAAGGTCGGGGAATTGCAACGGGTCGCGCAGAAAGAATACAGGCGTGTTGTTGCCGACCAAATCCCAGTTTCCCTCATCGGTGTAGAACTTGACAGCAAAGCCGCGTATATCGCGTTCGGCATCGGCTGCACCACGTTCGCCTGCAACTGTTGAAAAACGTACAAAGACATCGGTTCTCTTACCTATCTCCGAGAACAGCGAAGCACAAGTGTAGGTTGTAATGTCGTGAGTTGTTGTGAATGTACCGAAAGCTCCACTACCCTTTGCGTGCATGCGTCGTTCGGGTATTACCTCACGGTCAAAATGTGCAAGTTTTTCGAGCAACCAATTGTCTTCTAGCAGTACCGGGCCACGCTCTCCGGCTGTGAGCGAGTTTGTGTTGTCGGGCACACGTGCACCCACTTCGTTTGTCAAGAATTTCTTATCCATAAAAAAGGGTGTTAATGATTCATACAGAACTATTAACACCCTTTTATATAAGTTTGTTCAATATTATATTTAGGTAATAATATAGCAGTTGACCCATGCAGAGCATAGCATTAGTTATGCTCTTTTTTTATTGAAAAAAGTTCTTATATTCGTTTCAAATTCTATAATGTTTTCTATGGCATCATCAATGACATTTCCGACTAAATGCCTATTAATTATTAGAGAACCATTATATCTATAAACTGAAAAAGAACCATTAACTTCTTTTTTTATTAATTGTATAGCAGATACCCCCATAATAACTCCCTCTAATGTGTATCGTACATTTTCACGATATGACAT
>JAZRGF010000400.1:0-4707 GCA_045644005.1 Bacteroidaceae bacterium
AGGCCCTGAATGCGACATTGGCAACAGTAAAGAACCTCACAAGCAAGACAACCACAAGCGGTAAGGAGATCGGTCACTTCTACAAGAGTGCATTGACCGAAATCAACGCGCTCTACAAAGAGGCAAAGGCTGCTGCTGACAACAAGGACACAAGCAAGCACAGCTACAAGGAGTGGGCTGCATTGCTTGAGGAAGAGATGGAGGCATTGAAGAAAGACCCATCGGCACGTGCTTACTTGAAGGAACTTGATGTATATACACTTGCCAACGGCGAGTTGAGAAGCTATGGCTTGTGCTATGACAAGTATGGACTGAAGGCGAACACAACTTCACAGACTGCAAATACTATGTCCGAAAAGCGCTGGATGTTCGAGAGTGCGGGTGTGCCGCATCACTATTATATAAAGAACAAGAATGGTCTTTACATCAACGACATGGCAAGCAATGGCGCATCGTGCAGTGGTGCCGACCAGTCAACAGCTTGGGTATTCAAGGCGAACTACCTTGATGATGGAACAGTTTACTTCACCACTCAGGATGGACTCTATCTATCAATGGATGTCAACAGCTATAACATTGTTGCAGGCAAGGACCTTACAAGTGCTGCTACCTGGGGTATCCGTGCAGTGGAACTCAACAATACCGCAGTCGAGGAGATTGAGTGTGAAGACGGTGATGTGCTGGTTGAAATCTATGACCTTGCAGGCCGCAAGGTAGATAACCCAACAAAGGGTATGTATATAGTTAACGGCAAGAAGGTATTTATAAAGTGATACTCGGTATAGTATAATGTATATGACAAAAGGCAGCCGATTGGCTGCCTTTTGTCATATACGTCTCGCTTGGTTATATCCCGATAGGGCGGAACAGCGATGATTTTGCCGTTTGTTTGTGTTTACTCCACTACAAGCTCCATCTCCTTCCAACGCTCAATAATCATTTCGCAATCCTCGCGTGCAATGCTCTCCTCGACTTCGTACTCGGCAAGCAGCAGTGCAACCATGTCATCGGTGGTAAACGCGTCCTTGGTGGCTAAATTCTGCCAAAGATATGCCGCAGTCTCGTTCAGGCTGATGATTTTGCTGTAATCAATATTGTCAGCTCCTGCTGGCACAATGATGTGTTCGCCACATACGTTCTGTATCTCAAAACCTTCCTTGATTCTCATGTCTCTTTGTTATTAAATTGTTGTCTGCATATAAATGTCTTTTATATCCTGCGGTAAATGGCCAGGAGTATGCGTCTGAATGGTTTCAGTATATTCCAAATGGCCGAGTAGAGGCGCCATTTGCGGCTGTCGGTGCTCACTCTCTTTCCTTTGCGTATGAAGCCGGCGGCCATGCCTACAATCTTGTCCTGTGTGAACTGCTCGGTCATCCACAGGGGGTTGCCGTCGCCACGCATTGTATAAATGCCGTTTTCTATTTTTATCACCCTGTGAAGGGCATATTTCTGTTCCAGTACCTCGGCTAGCACTACATCGCCAATCTTGGGCTCGCGGGGTGGGACAAGGATGACCTTGTCGCGTCCGTTTTCAAGGAATGGACGCATGCTGAATCCGCGTACGATAAATGTTACGCTCTTTTTGCCCTCCTGGCGGAACATGCGGGTGATGTCCTGCATGAAAAGGTGGTTGTTTACCAATTTTTGCTTTACCCTCTCGCTCATAGGCCGAAAGTGCTGCTTGAAAGGCGTGCGGCCTCTTCGTCGGGCAGGCAGAAGAGGGTGTGTACCGGTATGCGCTCAAGAACCTTGGTGATGGTACTGCAGATGGCGATGTGTATCTCCTTGTCGAACTTGAGTGTTGAGCATGAGCACAGCATTATGCCAAAAGCGGTGGGGATGTTCTCCTTGCGTATCCAGTTCTTCTTGTCCTGCTCAATGGCTGCCATTCCGCCAATGGGGTAGTGTACGTTCATGTATATCGGGCGTTTGCCGCTCCATGGCGAACCGTAGACAATTGGAGTCCCATCGGGAGCAATGCGTATCACCGGGTTGTCGTCATTGATGAGTGTGCTGCCGGCAATGTACTCCACCCATTTGTTGCTGTGTGTGCTCTTGCCCTGGCCGCTGGCTCCAAGGAACATGTATCCTTTGCCGCCGTTCTCAACGGTTGCCGAGTGCATTAGCAGCGTGCCCAGCTTGGCGGTGCATATTGTGAAGATGACCATCAGTGAGTTGTTGAAGCCGAAAGTGACATCGTTTTCGTTGCCGCGGGTGGTGATGGTGAAATGTTTGCGCTCAGCATCACTCTGCATGAAGGCGCAGGGGTGCTTGTATTCGTTGATGGTCAGTATCTGATAAGCTCCGCTGTCCTGTAAGTAAACTTCGAACTCTGCACTGGGGCAAGGGAATGTGCCCACTTTGCATCCTCTCCACGATGGTTGTATGCTGTTGTCCGATGTTATCTCAAACAACAGGTCATCGGTAGCTTCGCTTTCAAATGGCAAGAGGTTGGGAAGTATTGAGAAAATGTCGCCCTCAAGCATTGTTATGGCGAAGTTGTGCCCGGCGATGTTGAAATATTTTTTCTGCATATTTTTGACGTGCGCATTTGTAAACCTGTGCGCTTGCAGGTTGGTGTTTACTTTGCAAATGTATAAAAAACGTATCAAATATTCAATTGAATTAACAAGTTGTTTATTCTTTTGTTTTTTATTTTTTATTCTTACCTTTGCGATAGTATGGAAAAACCGCATTCTATAAATGTAAGAGGCAAGCTGATGTCGCTGGATAAGCCTGTGGTAATGGGAATACTGAATGTTACCGACGACTCTTTTTTCGAGGGGTCGAGAGTGGCTTCGCCTGCCGATTTGGCACTGCGCGCAAAGTCTATGCTCGATGCAGGTGCTGCAATCCTTGATGTAGGTGCTTGCTCTACAAGGCCTGGTGCAGAGCCGGTGGGGCAGGAGTTGGAGCTGGCAAGGCTGCATAGTGCATTGGAGGTGCTTGATAGCGAAGTCCCCGAGGCGGTGGTGTCGGTCGACACTTTTCGTGGAGCTGTTGTGCGCGAATGTGCAGCATTGCATAATGTCTCAATCATAAATGACGTCTCGGGCTTTGAGTGGGATGATGATATGTTTGATGCGGTTGCTGCCTGCGGGTTACCATATGTGCTCACCCATTCTATGGGGGGTGCGGGCGAGGCAGTGCAGTATACCCATTTTCTGCCTCAGGTGTTGCAGCGCCTGGCGGCAAAAATGTGGCAGTTGAGGCAGGTTGGTGTGGCCGATGTCATTGTGGATCCCGGCTTCGGTTTCGGCAAGAGCATTGAGCAGAACTATCGTATGCTGGCATCGTTGCGTGATTTTGAGATGCTCGATGCGCCTCTGTTGGTGGGTCTTTCGCGCAAGTCTATGATAACACGCCTGCTTGGGATTGAACCTGGCGATGCATTGCCGGCAACAACGGCGCTGAATCTTGTTGCGGTTAGGAACGGTGCAAGCATACTGCGTGTGCATGATGTGAAAGAGGCCATGCAGGCCGTGGAGCTTGCAAAAGCGATGACTTTTTGACAATTATACCTTAATATATATAATAGGATGTTTTTTGACTTTAGCATAAAGGATGTAATAGATATTCTGCTGTTTGCATTATTGCTCTATTATCTTTACAAACTTATGAAGGATTCGGGCTCGCTGAATATCTTTGTGGGAATAATGATGTTCCTCTTTGTGTGGGTGCTGGTTTCAAAGATCCTTGGCATGCGTCTTTTGGGGTCGGTGTTCGACCAGATGATGAATGTGGGAACAATTGCGCTGGTGGTGATATTCCACGAGGAGATAAGGAACTTTTTCAAGAGTCTTGGCTCGCGCCGCTATTTCAAGTATCTCTCTACGCTGTTTAGCCGCAAGGAGGATGCCGACAATACGGAGATGGTAATGCCTGTGGTGATGGCCTGCATAAGTATGGCGCAACAGAAAGTGGGTGCCCTTATAGTCATTGAACAGAAAGTTGCACTCGATGATATCATCAAGACGGGTGAGCCCATAAATTCGGATATCAGCCAACGCCTGATTGAGGCTATATTTTTCAAGAATGCCCCGTTGCACGATGGTGCCATGGTCATACGCGGCGGGCGCATTGTAGCTGCGCAGTGCATATTGCCGGTGTCGCATGACCTTAATATACCGCGTAAGCTCGGTCTGCGCCATCGTTCGGCAATGGGTGTTTCCGAAATGTCCGATGCTATTGCGATAATTGTTTCCGAGGAAACCGGTGGCATCTCGGTTGCGCAGAACGGAAAGTTCCAGTTGAATCTCGATGCGCATAAACTCGAACAGTTGCTCTCGGCAAACAAGTGAAAGAGCAAATGATTTATAAAGGCAGGCTGTTTTTTTTAGACAAGCCTGCTTTTTTGTCAACAATATGCCGTTGTAGGAAAATTGCTTTCTGCAGTTTTGTTACGTACCAAAGCAAGGCTTGTTTTTTTTTTGAAGTTTTTGTTGAAAAAAGTGATTTTCTTAAAATCCTAAGAATCAGCGGCAAACAAAAAAAGTTGAAAAAAAAGATGCGTTTTTTGTGAAAAAAACTTCTCGATTTGTTTGTCAGTTCCAAAATTTGCCTTACCTTTGCACTCGCTTTCGGGAAGCAACGCGGTTACCGCGGTGACGACCGGACAAGCACGATAGATCCTTGACAACATTCCATTACAGACAAGCAGTACAACCTTGCTTGATTATTCAGGCAAGAAGCGTAAGGAACGAA
>JAZRGF010000401.1:0-3844 GCA_045644005.1 Bacteroidaceae bacterium
GCTGTATATTGGTAGCAGTGGAATGATGAGTGGGCGGTGGCAGATGTAGGCTTGGAATGTGCGGCTTTTGCCGTAAATCTCCTGCTGGCGCAGTTCTAGCCGTCTTGCTCCGCTGAACATTACGTATATAATTCCGGCATATCCCAATGAGGCAATAATCCACTGTGCTGTTGTGCAGCCGGCTCCAAAACAGATGATGAAACTGCCGCTCCACAGGAGTATCTCGCCAAAATAGTTTGGGCAGCGCACAATGCTGTATAGCCCTGTACTGACGAACTCTTTTGGTCTCCTGTTCTTTGCTATGCTCTTTTGTGCATCGGCTATTGCTTCAATGAGAAAACCTATGAATGCAACCGTTGCGCCTGCCCATACCCATGCAGTGCCGGTGTCTGCTCCTTTTTTGAGGTTGTATAGATAGAATGTGATGGGGCTGGTCTGTCCAACATACAGCAAGGCGCACGAAATCCATATAATCAGCATGCTTGCGACGGACTTGCGCTCTTTGATGTCGGGCTGGTAGAGGATTTGTCTGTACGACGATGATTTCTTCTCGCGTGCGAAAAGGTAGCCTGCAAGGCGCAGGCCATATATAAATAATGTACAGCAGAATATTGCGGCGGGCAGTGTGATTGTGTCGGCGAAGATTGTTGTCGTGGCCGCGGCAAGTGCGGCAATAGAAAGCCCATAGCCAATGCTGAAAAAGTAGATGAAGTAAATCCATCCGACAGCCGACGCGGCAAGTGATACTGCCGAAAGAATCCAAAGGTATGTCATTGCTTTGTGCTTTTTCTTGTAATAACAAAGAATGGATGCTTTGTGTTGTTGCTGTTGGGGATTCTTGAGGTCGTGTTGTTTTGTTTCCTTGAATTCGGATGTCGAATTCATATTGGTTGGTATAACAGGTCGAAATCTCTGTGGCTTCGGCCTGTTTTTCGCTTTCTTTATTTTTTTATTCTTTAGACAGGAAATCAGCCATTTTTCTTAATGTGTCAGCATGTTTGTGGCTGAGGATGAATTCGTCAAAATCGCCGTAAGCGCAGCGGTATCCGAATATGTATTTGATTCCGTTGACGATGCGTTTGTGCCACGGCGATGGCTTGAGGTGTATTGTCATGTAGATGTAGCTCAATTCTTCGTCTTTTTTGAGTATAATCTGGTGGTCTATGCTTTCGCAATCGCAAAGCAGGAATTCTATGTCTTTAAGTTCTTCTTTTTTCATAGTTGTACGTTTTTTGAGGTGAAATGAGAAAGGTGGTAGCTGTAATTTTGCTGTGTTTGTTCTGATTTGTTTTCTTCTTTTGTTGGGGTAGGGATTGGCTTCGCTTGCGCATCCTTGGTTGGGAATCCTTTGCAAGAAATCGGCAAACACCTGGTGGTGTTTGTTCTGATTTTCGTTTATGTTTTGTGGGTAGTCTTGTTTTTAAAGTAGGGATTGGCTTCGCTTCGCTTGCCCATCCCTGAGTAGGAATCCTTTGCAAGAAATCAGCAAACACCTTATGGTGTTTACTTTGATTTTCTTTTATATGTCTACTTGTAAGTAAACTTCCAGTATCCATATAAAAGAAAATCGGGAATCAACTTTCGTTGTTTCCCGATTTCTTGCGGAGAGAGAGGGATTCTTGCTTTGGCAAGCGACTTCGTCGATTACGAACCCCCACTCGGGTGTTCTCATCCCCTCTAATACAAAAAAAGGAAGCCAGATAGCTTCCTTTTTCTGCGGAGAGAGAGGGATTCGAACCCCCGGTACCTCTCGGTACGTCGGTTTTCAAGACCGGTGCAATCGACCACTCTGCCACCTCTCCAAGGTTAGTTTTTAACAAGAATTGTGGTCTCTTCTTGTTTGATGGTGCAAAGGTATATCAAAAAAATATACCATGCAAGTAAATCAAAGGAAATTTTGCAAAAAATGCGATTTTTTTTGTTTTTGGTGGTGGATAGCGCAAGAAAGTCTCTGTTTTTTTTGTTGCATGGGCTGGCTTTTTGTGGTTACAGATTGTTTATATGATATGAAAATTGGTTTTGACGGGAAGCGGGCTGTGCAGAATTTTACAGGGCTCGGCAATTATAGTAGGTATGCTATTGAAGCGTTGGTGAGATATTGTCCGGAGGTGGAGTATTGTGTCTATGTTCCAAAGGGTGTTGGGAACCCGAGGTTTGAGGAGGTGGTTGCGCTGTCGGGTGGTGAAATTAAGGTGCATTTGCCGACAAGCGGCTTTGCTCGCAGGTTTAAGTCATGGTGGCGCGTTTGGGATGTTACGAATGAGTTGCAGGCCGATGGTGTGCAGTTGTATCATGGTTTGAGCAATGAGCTGCCGTTGAATATACGCTCAGTCCAGGCGGTCAGGAGTGTGGTTACGGTACACGATCTCATTTTCAGGCGGTTGCCTTGGTGCTATCCTTTTGTTGACCGTATGATATATGACTATAAATGCAGGCATGCATGCCACAATGCCAATCATATAATAGCGGTTAGCGAGTGCACGAAACGTGATATAATAAAGGAGTATGGAGTCTCTTCCAATAAGATCACGGTCATATACCAAGGCTGTGACCCGCTGTTTGCACAGGCTGCAGCTCCTGAAAAAGTTGCAGAGGTGAAACTGAAATATTCTCTTCCCGGTAAATTCGTTCTTTCTGTAGGTACAATCGAGGAACGCAAGAATCTGCTTTCTGTTGTAAAGGCGCTTGAGTTGCTGCCCGATGATATCCATCTTGTGGCTGTGGGGCGTCGCACTAAGTATACCGCGCTCATTGACAAGTATGTGGTTGAGAATGGTTTGGAGCAAAGGGTGCACATGTTGCATGGGGTGCCTTATGCTGACCTCCCGGCGATATATCAGTGTGCCGATGTTTTTGCTTACATGTCTTTGTACGAGGGGTTCGGCATTCCCTTGCTCGAGGCTTTGAACTCGCGTGTGCCGGTGGTGGCTGCAATGGGGTCTTGTCTTGAGGAGGCCGGTGGGTCCGCTTCGCTCTACGTTGCTCCCTTTGATGTTGAGGCTATTGCGGATGCGGTTGAAAAGTGTCTTAAACCCGAGGTCAAGGAGAGGATGGTTGCTGCCGGTCTGGAGTGGGCGTCACGTTTCACTATGAAACAGTTTGCTGACGAGACAATGAGGTGCTATAAACATGTGCTCGGCATAGAGTAGTCTTTTTATACACCTTGCTGTGTCGGTTTTTTCAATATTTGATGTGGTTATATGATAAGGTTGTGTAAAATCATTACAAAAATGAAATAATTTGATTGTTTGGTGTAATTATATAGGAAAAATTTGCGTGCTTTATTTCAAAATTTATTATCTTTGCAAAGCAAAAGGGGAAATGAGGTTCTCTTTCCCGGTTGGCGGAATGATTTTTAAACCATATATCATAAAAAAACTATGGAAAAGAAATTGAATTTTAAAGATGGCTTGTGGAGTAAGGAAATCAATGTAAGTGATTTCGTTCACGAGAACATCACTCCTTATGAGGGAGATGCTTCATTCTTGGTTGGTCCTACCGAAAGAACAAAGAAGGTATGGGCTGAGTGTGTAAAGGCTCTTGCAGAGGAGCGCGCAAACAATGGTGTACGTGCTTTGGACAACAAGACTGTTTCTACTATCACATCGCACAAGGCTGGTTACATTGACAAGGAGAATGAGCTTATTGTCGGTTTGCAGACTGACGAGTTGCTGAAACGTGCTATCAAGCCTTTCGGTGGTAACAAGGTTGTTGAGAAAGCTTGTCTCGAGAACGGTGTACCCGTTGACGAGAAAGTAAAGGATATCTTCTATCACTACCGCAAGACTCACAATGACGGTGTATTCGACGCTTACAACGAGGAGATTCGTATGTACCGTTCTTT
>JAZRGF010000402.1:0-6275 GCA_045644005.1 Bacteroidaceae bacterium
GATGTGGCAGCACCGGTGCTTGTACGCTTCCCGGACATTCTTGACAACCGCATCGAGAAGATTGCGGGCTGTTTCAAGATTGCAGCCGAGGAGTACAACTACAAGGGCGAGAATTTCATCGTCTACCCCATCAAGGTAAACCAGATGCGCCCCGTCGTTGAGGAGATTACAAGCCACGGAAAACGCTACAACATTGGCCTTGAGGCAGGCTCAAAGCCCGAGTTGCACGCCGTCATTGCCATGAACACCGACAGCGACTCACTCATCATATGCAACGGCTACAAGGACGACAGCTACATTGAACTTGCCTTGTTGGCACAGAAGATGGGACGCCGCATTTTCTTGGTGGTGGAAAAACTCAATGAGCTCAAGCGCATTGCAAAGATTGGCAAGCGCATGGGTGTGCGCCCCAACATAGGCATCCGCATCAAGCTGGCATCGGAAGGCAGCGGCAAGTGGGAGGAGAGCGGCGGCGACGCAAGCAAGTTCGGTCTCACATCGAGTGAGCTGTTGGAGGCACTTGAGATTCTTGAGAAATATGACATAAAGGATTGCCTGCGCCTGATACACTTCCACATTGGCAGCCAGGTGACACGCATCCGCCACATAAAGACAGCCCTTCGCGAGGCATCACAGTTCTACGTGCAGCTGCGCAAGCTGGGCTACAACATTGAATTCACCGACATTGGCGGTGGCCTGGGTGTGGACTACGACGGTACACGTTCATCGAGCAGCGAGAGCAGCGTGAACTACTCCATCCAGGAGTATGTGAACGACGCCATCTACACAATGGTCGACGCAGCCGACAAGAACGGTATCCCCCACCCCAACATCATCACCGAAAGCGGACGCTCCGTGTCGGCTCACCACGCGGTGCTCATCTTTGAGGTGCTGGAGACAGCAGCCCTGCCACAGATGGACGAGGATTGGGAGGTTGCGGCAAATGACCACGAACTGGCAAAGGAACTCTACAAGATTTGGTGCGAGCTCGACCAGCGCACAATGCTCGAGGCACTGCACGATGCGCAACAGATTCGCGAGGAGGCGCTCGAGCTCTTCAGCCACGGTATAGTTGACCTGAAGACCCGCGCACAGATTGAGAGCATGTTCTGGAGCGTGACACGCGAGATACTGGCCATTGCAAAGAACATGAAACATGTGCCCGACGATTTCCGCAAACTGCCAAAGTTGCTTGCCGACAAGTACTTCTGCAACTTCTCACTGTTCCAGAGCTTGCCCGACAGCTGGGGTATCGACCAGTTCTTCCCCATCATGCCTATCCACCGCCTTGACGAGCGACCCGACCGCAGCTGTACCATTCAGGACATGACATGCGACAGCGACGGAAAGATCACGGACTTCATACACTACAACAGCAAGGCCGACTCTTTGAAGGTTCACCGCGTGAAGTCGAACGAGTCGTACTACCTTGGTGTGTTCCTCGTTGGTGCATATCAGGAGATTCTGGGCGACATGCACAACCTCTTTGGCGACACCAATGCCGTGCACGTGAGCGTGGACGACAACGGCTACCACATTGACAAGATCATTGACGGTGAGACCATTGCCGACGTGCTCGACTATGTGCAGTACGATGCACGCAAGCTGGTGCGCACACTCGAGCGTTGGGTGACAAGCGCCGTAAAGGACGGACGCATCTCACTGGAGGAGGGTAAGGAATTCCTCTCGAACTACCGCTCGGGATTGTACGGATACACATATCTTGACTATTGATGAAAGAGAAGATTACCGTTATAAAGGTTGGAGGTAAAATTGTTGAGGAGGACGCTTCATTGGCGGCCCTCCTCGACCGTTTTGCAGCCATTGAAGGCCGCAAGGTGCTCATACATGGCGGCGGCCGCTCGGCAACGCGCATTGCCGAGAAACTGGGCATAGAGAGCAAGATGGTCGATGGCCGACGCATAACCGACGGGGAGACACTGAAGGTGGTTACCATGGTCTATGGCGGACTGGTGAACAAGAACATTGTTGCCGGCCTGCAGGCACGCGGCGTAAACGCCCTGGGCCTCACCGGTGCCGACTGCAACATCATCACAGCCCACAAACGCCCGGTAAAGAGCATTGACTATGGCTTTGTGGGCGACGTTGACTGCGCCGACGGCGACATGCTCTCAAGGCTCATTGAGCAGGGTATCACACCCATCGTTGCACCGCTCACGCACGACGGCAAGGGTACTATCCTCAACACAAATGCCGACACCATGGCGGCCGAGACTGCCAAGGCGTTGGCAACGGTATATGACACCACGCTCATATACTGTTTTGAGTTCCCGGGTGTGATGCGCGACCCGGAGGATGCAGACAGCCTCATACCCACCATCACAGGCGAGGGTTACAAGGCACTGCTTGCCGACGGCATAATAAGCGGCGGCATGATTCCCAAGATGGAGAATGCCTTCAACGCCATAGGCAACGGAGTGTCAAAGGTCATCATAACCAAGGCCGATGCCATAGACGGCACACAGGGCACACATATCGTTGCATAAAGGATGAAGCTCACAAAGAGCATAATGGAACACCCCGAGTGGGGCACAATCATTGTGGCGCGCAACGCAAGGGCTCGCCGCATTATTTTGCGCTCACGCCCCGATGGCATACACATCACCGTTCCCACATATGCCACCAAGGCCGACATTGAGAGAGCCATTGACAATTGTGTTCCAAAGCTGTTGCAGAAGCAACCGCAAACAACAACAAGACTCATTGACAAGGAGTACACCATTGTGGCCGACAATTTCATATTCCGCGTAGAAGAGCACGCTGCAAACGTTTACCAGATAAGATACATTGGCAAAGAGGCCGTACTGTTGTGTCCCGACGGCATAGATTATAGCGATGAAAAGATGCAAAATTGGCTACGCAAGGCTGTAACGGCAGCCCTCGCGCACCGTGCAAAAGAGATATTGCCGCCACGCCTGAAAGCACTTGCCGCAGAGAAGGGATTCAGCTATAGCAACTGCACTGTGCGCAACGTACACAGCCGTTGGGGCAGCTGCAATGCAAAGAAGAATATCAGCCTCAGCATCTACCTTGCACTACTCCCCAATGAGCTCATAGACTACGTATTGCTGCACGAACTGTGCCACACCGTGGAGATGAACCACAGCGACAGGTTCTGGGAGCTGATGGACAAGGTCACAGCCCCTGCCAAGGCAAAGGATTTACGACAAAGGTTGAAAGGGTTTAGAACACAGTTCTAGGTGAAAGGTGAAAGGGCAAAGCGGAAAGGGGAAAACCGAGGTTTCAATAATGCCGCGAGTAAATTAGTTTTAACCACACAAAGTGTGATTGAACCTACTCACGCTCGCTGTAAAAACTCAAGCAAAATTAGCTTTTGCTCACTCATTCGCAGCTTTCACTTTTAATCACACTTCGTGCGCTTGAACCTGCTCCCGCTCGGCATAGCATCAAGTAAACTTGTGCTCTGCTCTCGCTTACTCGCAGCTTTCACCTTTCAGCTTTCACCTTTCAGCTTTAAAGCAAGGTATACCGACAAGGCTGCAAACAACACAAAGCCGGCAATGCCTGCTGAACTGTTGGCTACAGCCTGTTCCTCGGCCGAGCTAAATGCGACGGTTGTTGCAACGGCAAGTGAGTTGTTGAGCACGTGACCCACAATCACAGACATGAGGCTGCCTGTACGGTAATATATCCAACCGAACACAATACCCAGGAGTGTTGCATATACTATCTGCACCGGATTCATGTGGAAAACGCCGAACACCAGTGCCGCCACTATAATTGCCGGCCAGGGACGACCAAAGAAACGCATGAGCAAGCCCTGTATGGCACCACGGAAGAGAACCTCCTCGAGCAACGGACCAAGGAAAGCCAGGCTGATGATGCCGAGCGGATTACGCGAAAGCCCCACGAAGAGGTCGGTGAGATTATTCTCGAGCGGGAACCACTGTACAAAGATATTCAGGGCGAACATCGATGTAAAGACAAGCAACGTTGATAGAAGCAACGGCCTTGGCGCAATGGAGCGCACAAGCCCCCAACGTAGCCTATAAAAGCCGGTGAAATGGAGGAAAATCAACATTACAAGCGCCGAGAGGAAGAGCCCCACAGCCCTTGCATTGACCACTGCGTCTGCCAGCGCGGGGTTATCCTTTAGGAACTGTGCGTCATTCACCATTTCCATACTTTCGATGGGAAGATTGCTTGCCAGAACGGCAACTGCCATTGACGCCGTGAGCAGCAGCACCTGCAACAGATAATATATTGCTACCAGGAGGGATATTGTGCCCACAACACGCAAAAGAGTCTTCATCATAATCAAATTCCCTGTTTTACCCTTTCTATATCCTGTTCAATCTGCAAGCGCAAGGCATCCACATTGTCAAAAACCTGTTCACCACGCAAGCGGCGCACAAACAGCACTGTTATCTCCTTGCCATACAAATCGCCCTCAAAGCCTATTATATGCACCTCATTGGTACGCTCCTTGCCGTTGGCTGTGGGCTTCATTCCTATGTTCATAACTCCTTTGAACATATTGCCATCAATGATGACATGTGTCTCATAGACACCGTCGAGCGGCAATATCTGCTCATTGTCGGCAGGAGAGATATTTGCCGTTGGGAAACCGAGCACACGCCCAATGCCGGCACCATGGACAACAGCGCCAGCCAATGAGTAGTGGCGACCAAGCAAGCGGGCTGCCAAAGCAACATCACCGGCCGACAAGGCACGGCGCACGGCCGACGAGCTCACCGCTGCACCATCCACAATGAAAGGCTGTGTACCAAAGACCTCTACACCACACTCCTTGCCCATTGCAATATACTGCTCGAGCCCCTCGCCGGGTGTGGGCTTGCCAAAGTGGTGGTCATAGCCCACTGCAAGCAACTGCACGCCAAGGCGCTCCACAAGCACCTCACGCATAAAACGGACAGCTGATAAAGCGGCCATTGCCCTGTCAAAATTGAGCAGAACACTAATGTCCACACCGGCAGCCTCAAGCAGTTTCACCTTCTCGCATGCCATCGTGAGCAGGAAAGGCGCACACTCCTTGTCAAAGAGCCTGCGCGGATGCGTGGCAAAGGTTACCACCATAAGCGGCAACCCCTTTTCGGCCGCAGCGCGGCGCAACTCGCCAAGCATGGCTATGTGCCCAAGGTGCACACCATCGAACGAGCCGATGGTAGCCGCACAAGGTCTTCTGTCATATTCTGTTATATCAGTTATTATCTGCATAGTCATTCATTGAATATCCCATTCCACGGTGCATTGCGCTCAACATGCACAGCATCAATGCCAACAGCACGTGCGGCAGCACAGTTCTCGGCCGAATCGTCGAAGAAGAGGCAGTCGCCAGGCTCCACTCCCTCGCTCTCAATGAGTGAGAGGAAAATCTCGGGTTCGGGTTTACGGCGACGCATAAGGTATGACAGATAAAGGGCATCGAAGCACTCTGCCGGTGACTTGCCGGCGGCCTGGGCAAACAGCTGCTCAATACGTGGCCAATGCCCGCTGTTGGTGTTGCTGAGCATAACCACGCGGTAGCCGGCGCCGCGCAGTGCAGCAAGGAGCTGCAATTTGGCTGCCGGGATATCGCCCAGCATAAGGTTCCACACGCGCTGCACCTCTGCATCGAGCCCTGCACCCAATTTGTCGGCCACAGACTGTGGGATGAACGATTTTATGTAGGCGAACATTTCGTCGGTTGTTATGTCGCCACGGTCATACTGCATCATACGGGCATTCATGAGACAACCCTGCTCGGTGAGCATTTCGGCAGGCACGCCCAAAGCAACCATTGCAGCAAAGGTGCGGTCGACAAAAAGGTCAATCACCACACCACCCAAATCAAATATCAGAACCTTCTTACCTGTCAACATAAGTTATGTTTTTGAAGCGACAGACTGTTATCTGTCATAATGTTATCGCAAATTTACACAAAAAATGCCTTAAACCGCAAATTTTGTATAAATTTGCGGCAAACTGCAACCCCAACACCTAGAAACCGCATACAAACTATGTTATTTAGCAATTTTAACATAAATTAACAATCGGGGGGGGTAATTTCGGGAATTGTACTACATTTGCCTGCAAACGAGAACAAAACAGTATAAAAAATGGATTTGATAAGGATTGAAAACATCACAAAAAGGTATTCGGAGCACACTGCGCTCGACAATGTGTCGCTGTCGATACCCGAAGGCTCCATATATGGCCTGCTTGGCCCCAATGGCGCCGGAAAGACAACGCTGTTGCGCATTATAAACCGCATTATAACACCCGACGCAGGC
>JAZRGF010000403.1:0-11892 GCA_045644005.1 Bacteroidaceae bacterium
AAACCAAGTGCCCGATGTCATGAAGTCATCAAAGAAACCGCCCATTGAGAGGAAGAATCCCTCGCCCTCAACACCACCGGTATAGTCGAGACGGTGTCTGAGGTGACCTGTGGTGTCACAAGTGAAACGTCCGCGTGTCAACGGAATCCAACGGCCATCGGCTGTGCGTGCCCACTGGTTGCAATAACAAGCCTTGCGGTTAATGTATCCCATCACGGGGTTGAAGTTCTCTAGGAATGAGTGTGCATTTGTGTACCATGTTGAGGTTTTTGGACGACGCCACGATGCCACAAGCACCCATTTGCCCTGATGGTTATCGTAGAAGTAGGCTGTATAAACCGTGCTGTTGTCACTATCGGGCTTCACTCCCATAAGGAAACGGCAACGTTCACCGGCCTTCCAGTCATAGTGCATATAACTCTGACCGCCGGAGCCCTCATTACCAAAATCATTTATCTTCACATTTTCTCCTTTTCTAACGAGTTGCACTCGCAAAGAATCGGGAATTTCTGCAGGGTTGTCTGTTTCAAAAGGACTCCACACCGAGAAGAGCACTCTTCTTGGATAAGGAGAATTGTTCTGCATTCCGAAATAGCCCTGACCGAAACCGCAAGCCATGTAATAACTGCTGGGGATATCACCCTCCTCGGGTACTACGACCTCGTTGTAGAACCACTCTATATTCTCTTTAGGGAGAGCATAGCCCATGTGCACCGAGGGACCACGGCGACCGAAATGAGTACTGAAATCGGGAGCGACACAAACGACCGGAGCCACATCGCCACCAACAAGAACAGCCGAGACATTACCGAAATCTGCGCCGTCGTTTATTTTCAAACCGCGGACATCCATCTTGATGTAACCAGGAGTCTTCACTTTGAATGTTCCCACCTCAACGCGTGTCAGGTCATCGCTGTCGAGCTTTATTTTTTTCTTTTTGCCCAAAAGCGACACCTCAATCCGTGAATGGCCTTTTGCCTGGAGCGCAACATTCATCTTACCACTCTTTTCCGCTTTGAAGTAGAAGCTGACCACATCGTCAGTGCTGTCCCAATTGCACAATGCACAATTATGCTCGTCTATAAAGACATTTTTGGAGTCTCCTCCCTCTGAAGTAGCGGTTACATACGCATTAGCGGCCAAAGTAACCACACTCTCATCCTGTGCAACAGAAGACACAGCCGGCAGCAAAACTGCAGCCAAAAGCAACCATTGAAATCTTTTTATCATATCAAATATCATTAAAAGTTATATTTCTATTCAACCTTGGTATCGCCCACCCATTTGCCGTAGTAGACATGGTGGTCGGTCTTCACCAACATGCCATATCCATCGCGGTAGCCACCACGGTAATAGCCATACCACAAATCACCGTTTGCCCATTGATAGACACCATAGCCATGGCGGCGGCCGTTGTAGAACTCGCCGAAATAGACATCGCCATTCTTGTAGGTCTCGCGCTTGAAGCTATATGGCGAGAGCTCACCATCGGGCGATGTCACAAGCGGGAACTCAAGAGGCATGTCACCCTCCCTGGTGTGCAGGCGCACTATTTCACCTGTCGCAAGGTCATAGATGACATAATGCTCGTCACTGCCAACCCTGACCACATCGCTGTTTATGAGCAGACCGAACAGCAACTTTCCGCCACGATACTGGCCATAGGACTGGATTCCGGTAGTGGAGAGGTAAAGTCCCCAGCCATAAAACTTATAGTCAATCAACGTGCCCACATACTCGCCGGCAGCATTGGATATGCGGCTTGTCTCTGCATGTTCCCTCACATAGTCACAGAAGACTGCCTGCAGGGGGTCGCACATATCGTCATAGAGTTTTACCTGTTCCTGTGCCACAAGCGGCAATGTCAACAGAAGCAGAAGAGCAAAAAGAGAGTTTCTCATTTTGTATACATTTTATTTTCTTTGATAAAACCGGCTACAACAGATGGCACAAGCGATGAGATATTCTCGCCGGCAGCAACAGCCGCACGTACCATCGTTGAGCTTACATCATATAGTTTTGCCGGCAGCCACTGCACACCGGGCGGCAGCGGCGGCTCTCCCTCACTACCACGCGGATAGACGATTATGCCGTGACGGGAGAGAATCTCATCGCCCTTGTACCAGCGGTCGAACTTCTCCCAATTATCGGCACCTATAAGCAGGCAGAACTCATTCCCGGGGTAAGCCTCAGCAAGCGCAGCGAGCGTTGTAAAAGTATAAGATGGACGCGGCAACGAAAACTCGAAGTCGCAAGCTTTCACACCGTCCATACCTTCAACGGCCAGCTGCGCCATTTGAAAGCGCAGCCTTTCATCACTCAAAACCTTGTCCTGCTTATGCGGATTCTGCGGTGTAACCATGAGCCACACCTCGGCGGCAAGACCACGTGCAACCACCTCACCCGCAAGAGCAAGATGACCGTTATGTATGGGGTCGAAACTGCCGCCAAAGATTGCAACGCGACGCTTATTCATTAAGAAATTTTTCAACAACCGACATCAAATCCTGTTTTGCTTTCTCAAGGTCGTCGTTGACAATGACCCTGTCGGCAAACTTAGCGAATGTCATCTCGTACTCGGCCTTGCCCACACGCTTCTCGATCTCTTCCATGGAGGTATCGCCACGGCTGATGAGGCGTTCGCGCAGGATATCCACCGACGGTGCCTGCACAAAGATAAAGAGAGCGCGCTCGCCATAGTAACGCTTGAGACTGCAACCACCCTTCACGTCAACATCAAAAAGGATGTTCTGACGCTCGAGCTGCTGTTCAACCTGTGATTTCAACGTACCGTAGAAACGGCCGGGATAGACCTCTTCATACTCCACGAACTCATCGGCGGCAATGCGTGCCCTGAACTCGTCGGCTGTAAAGAAGTAGTAGTCGACACCGTGTTGTTCCTCGCCACGTGGCGGACGGCTTGTTGCCGACACCGAGAATCCGAACGAGGAATCCTGCTTCATAAGAAAATGCACCAGGGTAGACTTGCCCGAACCCGACGGTGCCGAAAAGATAACAACCTTGCCTTTTTTCATATTTCTTTACATTACATTGAGTACCTGTTCCTTTATCTGTTCCAATTCGTCCTTCATGCGCACCACAATCTTCTGCATTTCGGCATGATTGCTCTTGCTGCCCAAGGTATTGATTTCACGCCCCATCTCCTGCGCTATGAAACCGAGTTTCTTGCCCTGTCCCTGACCATCGTTCATCGTCTCCACGAAATAGTGCAGATGGTTGGCGAGACGCTGTTTTTCCTCGTTGACATCGAGCTTCTCAATATAGAAAATCATCTCCTGCTCCAGGCGATTACGGTCATAGTCGACGCCAACGAATTTTACGAGCGACTCCTCAATACGGGCACGGATTTTCTCCACACGTTCCTTTTCGAACGGTTCTACTGCCGCAAGCAACTGCGAAATGTTGGAAATCTTGCTCTGGAACTTGGCTGCCAAAGCCTCGCCCTCCTGTTTGCGGAAAGCCACAAGATCGGCAAGCGCAGCATTCACACCCTCGAGCACAACAGACCACTCCTCGTCAGTGACTTCGTAAATCTCCTTGCGGGCAATAACCTCGGGCATCTTGAGCAACACTTCGAATAGATTCCCCGGCATTGCAACACCGCTGTTCTTTGATATCTCGGCCATCTGCTCAAGGTAACCCTGCATCACCGCTGCATTGATTGAAGGGGTATCGGCCCTCTCGCCCTGCTCCACCCAAAGAGCAAAATCAACCTTTCCGCGCTCGAGCACGTTGGTCAAGAGGGTGCGTATCTCCATTTCGCGACTCTTGAACTGGGGAGCGATACGCGTAGACAAATCCATTGACTTGCCATTGAGCGAACGTATCTCCACACAAATTTTCCTATCGTTGAAAATGGTCACAGACTTGCCGTAACCTGTCATTGAATATATCATATCCTTTACATTTTCCGCAGGGCGAAACACGCCCTACGCCGTTAAAACAACATTCTAATTTGACAAAATTAATCAAATTAATGGAATGCACATCCCTAAAACGTTGTTTTTTGTCCTACATGTGCAAAACTTATTTAAAAAATATTATTTATTAGTTATAATAACAATTAATTTGTATTTTTGCATCTAATTACCCTATACTGCCGTCTTTGCGGCAAACAACAAAAAAACAGAAATGTCATGAGAACTACAATCATACTACACATTGAGGCATCGGCAGGCACCTGTTCGGTTGCCCTGAGCCAGGACGGCCACGTATTCTTCGAGAGAGTGAACCGCGAGGAGATGTCACACGCAAAGGTACTTGCACCATTTGTGGAAGAGGCACTGCAGACAGCCGACGAGCAGGGAGCAAAAATCAACGCCGTGGCACTGAGCTGCGGCCCGGGTTCATACACAAGCCTGCGCATTGCATCGTCAACGGCAAAGGGTGTGTGCTACGGGCGCAACATTCCGCTCATCGCAATACCAACCACAGCGGTGATGAGTGTCCCCGTACTGCTTCGCGAAGAGATTGAGGAGAACGCATTGCTGTGTCCAATGATCGACGCACGCCGTAACGAAGTGTATGCAACAATATATGACCGCGCTTTGGGTGTGGTAAAGCCCACACATGCCGAGGTTGTGACCGAGGAGAGTTACAAGGAGCTGCTCGACAAGCAACCAATCTATTTCTTTGGCAACGGAGCCGAGAAGTGCAGCAAGATAATCAGCCATCCCAACGCACATTTCCTCACCGCTCACCGCGACGCGTTGGCAAAGAACATGATGCCGCTTGCCGAGAGAGCCTGGTTCAACGAGCAGTTCGAGGATATCGCCTATTTCGAGCCATTCTACCTCAAGAACTTCATTGCAACCAAGCCCAAAGAACTTTTAAAGAACAGTTAAACGATATACCGCTATGATGGAATACAATACCAAACAGAAAAGGCTTCCGTTACCCGAATACGGTCGCTCGGTACAGAAGATGGTGGATCATGCGCTCACCATCGAGAACAGGGAAGAACGCCAGCAGTGCGCTGAGACCATAGTGCGTATCATGCGTAGCATGTTCCCCGACCTGCCCGACCAGGAGCGCAAGCTCTGGGATCACCTGGCCATAATGTCCGACTTCAAGCTCGACATCGACTACCCTTGCGAGGTAATAAAGCCCGAGGAGTTCCACGTGGCTCCCGAGCGCATCCACTACCGCAACAGCGAGATTAGGAACAGGCACTATGGCCGCATAGTGGAGGAGATGATTGCCCATGCAATGACACTTGAGGAGGGCGAGGAGAAGAACTGCTTCATAGAACTCATCCTCATTCAGATGAAGAAGAACTACATCGCATGGAACAAGGACGGTGTGGACGACAGGAAGATAACAGAAGACCTCAAGCACTACACCGGCGGCGCCATAGACTTCACCGACAAGGAGATAAGGCTCAACCAGAACAACGGTACACGCAGCTACAACAACAAGCGTAGCAACAATAACAAGAAGAACTTCAAACGCAAATTCTAAACCCCGGACAATATGGCTTCATTCATTATAGAGGGCGGACACAGACTGCACGGCGAGATTACACCACAGGGAGCAAAGAACGAGGTACTCCAGGAGATATGCGCCACCCTGCTCACAAGCGAGAAGGTGACGATAGAGAACATCCCCGACATTGCCGACGTGAACAACCTCATAAACCAGCTCATAAACATGGGCGTCTCGGTAACACGCAACGGCGTGGGCTGCTTCACATTCCAGGCCGATAACATCAACCTCGACTACATTGAGAGTGAGGAGTACATAAGCGGCTGTTCAAGGCTGCGCGGCTCGGTAATGTTCATCGGTCCCCTGTTGGGACGATATGGCAAGGCCACGATGTCCGAGCCGGGAGGCGACAAGATAGGCCGTCGCCGACTGGACACACACATCATTGGCTTGCAGAAACTTGGCGCACAGTTCTCATTCGACACAGAGAAGAGAGTATACCGCATGAATGCCGACAAGCTCAAGGGCTGTTCAATGCTGCTCGATGAAGCGTCGGTAACCGGTACTGCCAACATAATCATGGCAGCCGTGCTTGCCGAAGGTACGACAACCATCTACAATGCAGCCTGCGAGCCATACATACAGCAGCTTTGCAAGATGCTCAACAAGATGGGCGCAAAGATTTCGGGCATCGCAAGCAACCTGCTCACCATTGAAGGTGTGGAATCACTTGGCGGATGCACGCACCGCGCGCTTCCCGACATGATTGAGGTGGGCAGCTTCATTGGCATGGCGGCAATGACACAAAGCGAGCTCACAATAAAGAACGTTTCGTTCGAGAACCTGGGAATCATCCCCGAGAGCTTCCGACGATTGGGAATCAAATTCGAGCAGAGAGGTGACGACATATACATCCCTTCACAGGAGCACTATGAGATTGACTCGTTCATCGACGGATCGATAATGAACATAAGCGACGCCCCATGGCCCGGACTGACCCCCGACCTGTTGAGCGTGCTGCTGGTGACTGCCATACAGGCAAAAGGCAGCGTGCTAATCCACCAGAAGATGTTCGAGAGCCGCCTGTTCTTTGTGGACAAGCTCATTGACATGGGCGCACAGATTATCCTCTGCGACCCGCACCGTGCTGTGGTGATAGGCCACGACCGACGCTTTACGCTGAAGCCACGCGCAATGAGCTCACCCGACATCAGAGCCGGTATAGCCCTGCTCATTGCGGCCATGAGCGCCGACGGCGTGAGCCGCATCGACAACATCGAGCAGATTGACAGAGGCTACCAGAACCTTGAGGAGAGACTTAACCAGATTGGTGCAAAGATAACACGTTCATAAAATATGCTCAAGAAAGAGGATTTCGTGTACTTCGGCAAGTTCCTGAAGCCACACGGTACAAAAGGAGAGATAGGACTGCAGGGCGACACCTTTACACTTGGCGATGGCGGTGACTTTGTTGCCTGCGACATTGACGGCATATTGGTACCGTTTTTCTTTGAATCGGTACGTCCAAAGAGCAATGACACACTCATTGTAAAGGTTGAACGCATGGAGAGTGCCGAGGAGGTACGCTATCTCACCAACCGCGATGCGTTCATTCCGCGCAAGTGGGTGGAGGATAGCGAAGAGGTGTCATTGGGATATTTCATAGGCTTCACTGCCACCGACAGGACTCTGGGTCACATTGGAGAGATTGTGGAGATTGACGACAGCACAATGAACACATTGTTTGTAGTGGAGAAGAATGGCGAGGAGATACTGATTCCGGCACAGGAAGAACTGATTGCCGACATTGACCACGACGGCCAGACTATAATATTCGACCTGCCACAGGGGCTTGTTTCCCTTTAAACATTAATTCCGAGATATGAAAAAGAGAGGTTTCAAAAGCTGGCTTTTACACAAATACCGCCTTACAATACACAACGTAAACAAGCCGGACAAAGTGCGCGGTTTCTACATGTCGCCTATCCTGATGATACTGTCGCTGTTCATCGCATTCATGCTTGTTGCCGGCGTGCTGTACCTTGTAGTCATCTACACACCGGTAGGAAGCATGCTGCCCGGTTATGTGAACAAGGGCGAGAAAGACAAGATTGTCACCAACAGCCTGCGCGTAGACTCACTGATGCACGAGATTGAGAAACAGGATGCCTACCTTGCGAACATACGCGCGATAATGGACGGTGACATCACCCTCGACTCGCTCAAGAACTCACCACAGCCGGTATCGAACAAGGATTTCTCAACAGAGACAACTGAACTTGAGGCTGAATTTGCAAGGAATTGGGAGGAGCGCGAGAGATATAACCTGACATCGCAGGCAGCCAGTGTGGCAGCGCTGCAGGAGCTGAACCTATTCCGCCCTACAAAAGGCGATATAATAGCTACATTCGACCCCGGCGCAGGGCACTATGGCGTTGACATTGCAGAAATTGCCGGAGAGAATGTCGTGGCCATACACGACGGCATTGTGGTATTCAGCGACTACACAGCAAACGACGGCTACACCATAGCACTGCAGCACCGTGAGAACCTCATTTCAATATACCGCAACTGCTACCGCCTGCTCAAGCATGTGGGCGACAAGGTCTATGGCGGCGAGGTGATTGGTACACTGAGTGACGGCTCGGGCCAGGAGAGCGGAAAGAAGAAGAACTACCTGCACCTGGAGTTGTGGCACAGGAGCAAGCCGCTCGACCCTAACATCTACATTGCATTCTGATTTTTTAAAAAAGCTTATAACGACAAACAACAATGAACGAGATAAAGAAAAGGACTATTGCCATCCTGGGCTCTACAGGTTCCATTGGAACACAGACACTGCAGGTGGTAGAGGAGCACCCCGACAAGTTCGAAGTCTATGCAATAACAGCAAACACACGTGTTGACGAGCTTATTCAGCAGGCACGCATATTCATGCCCGAGGCTGTGGTCATTGCCGACGAGAGCAAATACCCACAGCTGAAAGAGGCGCTTGCCGACCTGCCCATAAAGGTATATGGCGGCTATGAGTCAATATGCCAGATTGTGGAATCAAAGCCCATTGACATTGTGGTTACTGCGATGGTGGGATTCTCGGGCTTGCGCCCCACAATCAATGCCATCAAGGCAGGCAAGGCCATTGCACTTGCAAACAAGGAGACAATGGTGGTTGCCGGCGAACTGATAAACGAACTGGCAATGAAGTACCAGACACCAATCCTGCCTGTCGACTCGGAACACTCGGCCATTTTCCAGTGCCTTGCAGGCGAAATGAACAACAAGGTGGAGAAACTGATTCTCACAGCATCTGGTGGCCCGTTCCGCACATTCACAAAGGAGCAGTTGGAGCATGTCACAGTGCAGCAGGCGCTGAAGCACCCCAACTGGAGCATGGGTGCAAAGATAACCATCGACTCGGCATCAATGATGAACAAGGGATTCGAGGTGATGGAGGCAAAGTGGCTGTTTGGTGTAGGAGCCGAGGATATTGAGGTGGTGGTGCATCCGCAGTCGGTAATACACTCGATGGTGCAGTTTGGCGATGGCGCCATCAAGGCACAGCTTGGAACACCCGACATGCGCCTGCCTATCATGTATGCACCCACCTACCCCACACGCCTGTCATCATCGTTCGAGCGCATAGACTGGAACACCCTCAAGGAACTCACATTCGAGAAGCCAAATCTTGAACTTTTCCCCAACCTGCAGCATGCATACACTGCAATTGCCGAGGGTGGCAACATCCCGTGCGTGGTGAATGCGGCAAACGAGATTTGCGTTGCTGCATTCCTTGAGGAGCGCATAAAGTTCACCGACATGCCAAAGCTCATTGCACGCGCAATGGAAAAGGCTACATACATACTGAAACCCACACTTGACGATTACCTCGAGACAGACAGGGAAATAAGAGCGATGGTAAAGGAATGGATTTGATGGAAGGTTAAAGGTCAAAGCGGAAAGCCGCGAGTAAGCGAATTTTTCAGTTAAGCGAACGAAAGTAAAACTTGTTTTAACTTTTGTAGTGAGCGAACGAAAAATCAACAGGGTTAATAGCAGAGGAAAAACTTGTTTTTACTATGCCGAGCAGGAGCGGGTTCAAGCGCACAAAGTGCGGTTAAAAGCGAAATAACCACAAACCTAAAAACTGAAAACAAAAAAAACAAATAATACACTATGGAAATATTTTTTATACGTGCACTGCAGCTCAATCTGGCATTGGGCCTGCTGGTGCTTGTACATGAGTTCGGCCACTTTCTGTTTGCAAGACTCTTCAAGGTGAGAGTAGAGAAGTTCTACCTCTTCTTTGACTGGAAGTTCTCACTCTTCAAATGGAAGCCCAAGAACAGCGAAACGGAGTATGGTATAGGATGGGTTCCCCTTGGAGGCTACTGCAAGATTGCCGGTATGATTGACGAGTCGATGGATACCGAGCAGATGAACAAGCCCGCCGAGGCCTGGGAATACCGTTCAAAACCGGCATGGCAGCGACTTTTGATTATCGTTGGAGGCGTAATGTTCAACCTTATCCTTGCGATATTCATCTATGCCATGGTGCTGTTTGCCTGGGGCGAATCGCACACCGACCTGCACTCGATGAAAAACGGTCTTGTATTCAACGAGACAGCACAGCAGATTGGATTCCGCAATGGCGACATCATTATAAAGGCCGACGGAGAGGAACTACACAAGCTCCATCATGACAAGGTGCGTGCAGCCAACATCTTCCGCAGCATATGCAATGCCAACGAGATTACCGTGCTACGCAACGGCAAGGAACTTGCAATTGCCATCCCCGACACCTTGGGACTGCTGAATATGAACAAAGGCGGGCTGTTCCTGCAAGAGAGAATACTGCCCATCATTGACAGCGTAGACGTGAACAGCGCCGGCGCTGTTGCAGGGATTGCCAAAGGCGACAGGATTATCGCAGTCGACGGTAAGGACATTGACTCATGGACCGACTTCAGGAAAGCCCTTGCAGCACTGCAGGAACAGAAAAAACATAACTTCAACATTGAGGTAATGCGCGACAGCGCAATCACGTTGCCTGTGAGCGTTGACAGCACATTCATTGTGGGCCTGATGCCTGTACTCAATGACTACCCGCTCGTACACAGCGACTACGGCTTCTTTGCATCATTCCCCGCCGGCATATCATTCGGTTTCGACGTACTGCGTGGCTATGTGAGCGACTTCAAGTATGTATTCACCAGTGACGGTGCAAAATCCGTGGGTATGTTCGCCTCTATCGGCAGCCTGTTCCCCGCAGCCTGGAATTGGCACGAATTCTGGTTGATGACCGCATTCCTCTCAATCATTCTCGCCTTCATGAACATCCTGCCTATACCCGCACTCGATGGCGGCCACGCAGTATTCCTGCTCTTTGAGATTATTACAGGCAAACAGCCAAGTGACAAGTTCATGGAACGTGCACAGTTGGTAGGCATGTTGCTGCTGCTCGGTCTGTTCATACTGGCAACATACAACGATTTAATGAAATTCGTGTTCTGATATGATTAGAAAAGCATTATACATTGCATTGGTTGCAACTGTGGCTTCGTGCGGCACCACAAGAAACAAGATGGGCACAAGCACTGCCGACATTGCAACCGATGGAGCAACAACTGTTACAACGGAAAAGAAGATGGAGGCAGATGGCGCATTTTGGGGACGACTGCTGAGCGAGGCCTGCAGGGAGATGGACAAGGAGAACATCTGCCTGTCGCCCCTGAGTGCACAGTTTGCAATGGCCATGGTTGCCAATGGTGCCGAAGGAAAGACCAGAACAGAGATTCTCGACGTCATGCAGCTTGGCGACAGCGTCAACATCAAGAGCCGCAGACTATTGGATGATATTGCCGAAAAGACTGTTTGGAACGAACACGGCGACGTGAGGATTGCTAACTCAATATGGATTAAGGACGGTTTTGACGTAAAGCAGAAGTTTGTTGATACGAATAAGGAGTATTTCGATGCGCTGGTTGAAAATGCCGAGTTCAACCAGGAGACAGTCAAGCGTGTCAATGACTGGTGCAAGGAGAACACCAATGGCAAGATTGAGTCTATACTCGACCGCTTCACAGACAGCGACCGCATGCTCCTCATCAATGCACTCTACTTTAAGGCGGCATGGAGCAAACCATTCCAGGAGCGCAACACCAGCAACAAGAAATTCACCACAGAAAAGGGCGAGGAGATTGAAGTTCCCACCATGGCAATCCGCTCTAACGAGCCATTCTACAGTGACGACATAGTCTCTATGGTATCAAAGAGATTGCAAGGCGGATACACCATGCTCTTCATCCTGCCGGGCGAAGGCGTAAAGTGCGATGAGGCTGCCGAATATGTAGCAAAGGATTTTGATACATTCCTCAAGAATATGGAGGTAACGGACGTAAACCTTTCACTTCCCAAGTTCACAACAGACTTTGGCATGAGCCTCAAAAA
>JAZRGF010000404.1:0-1032 GCA_045644005.1 Bacteroidaceae bacterium
CATTGGAAGTTTATCACCTTTGGCTGTACGGTCGATGCGGCGGGTTATATAGCACAACTCACCATCAGCAAAACGGATAAGGCTATGAGGCACAACTTGCATCTTTGCCAACTCTGCAAGGTGCATTGTCAAATCCTCCAATTCGGGCAGATGTGCAAAACGGTCGGTCTGAGGTTTCAATATATATCGTCCCCACAATCCAACAATAGTGAAACGATCGGTCTCGTTTCTGCCACCCTTGTTAATATCCAATGACAACTTTGCCTGAACACCCGTCAAGGTCGTTTGGCTGCGGATTACCTGTTTGGCAAGGTCGGTCAGGTTCTCGCGTGTCTATGGCAATTCGGGAACGCTCGGCGTGCCGAACATCTTTTTTGAACAAGCCTTGTGAAAATCCTTTTCACCCTCGTTCAACTCTTTGTAACAATATAGACACTTTGCCATACTACTCCTCATTAATTATGGGTTCTACGCCTACCGCACCTATGCAATCCTTGCAGCACGCAACAAGCAGCGACATACGATCGCGAGCATCAATTTTCCAATTCTTTTCGGCAATATCCAAAAGCCAACCTTCGGGAATCAACCCATCGAAGAATGGGAACAGCACCTTGTCACGATAAGGCTTATCGCTCAACGGCAAAGTAAGACTCACCGCCTCGGCGTTGGCAGATGCTAAATAATCGGTATCATACTCAAATGTATAGCCATTCTCATCTTCTGTTAAGATCCCCGCCTTAATACCACGCAAAAATACAACAGCCTGTTTCATCGCTCATCGGATTTAGTTATTGTAATGACACCAACTTTGCTGCCAAAGAGATTCAATATCTGATTTACCTTATCAAGGCGTAAAGTCTGCTTACCCTGCTCCAATTCACGAACAAGACGCAATCCAACCCCTGACTTTTCGGAAAGCTGCACCTGCGTAAGATTGTACTGCTTACGCATCGCCTTTACATATTTTGAAAGTATTGTCTGCTCCATAAACATAATAAATTATACCCTATCGGGTGCAAATATAATGAAAGT
>JAZRGF010000405.1:0-1084 GCA_045644005.1 Bacteroidaceae bacterium
GGTATGTGTTCGTTCTTGGCTGTATCTAAGAGCGTAAAGACAGCCATCGGACTTGGTATTGCCGTTATATTCGTTCAGGTTATCACATTGCCTGTGAACTATCTGTTGCAGACAAAGGTGCTTGCAGCAGACGGCATTTTCGGTGTTGACCTTACATTCCTTGCGTTCATTCTTTTTATTGCAGTCATTGCAGGTATCGTGCAGTTGGTTGAGATGATTGTAGAGCGTTTCGCGCCTGCACGCTACAGCCAGCTGGGTATCTTCCTCCCACTTATTGCCGTTAACTGTGCAATTATGGGTGGCTCACTCTTTATGCAGCAGCGCATTGGTTTGCCGGCCGACAGTTCACAGGCCATCACCTGTTTTGCCGATTCAATAGCATTTGCTATCGGTTCCGGTTTGGGCTGGATGATTGCAATCGTGCTGTTCGCGGCTATTCGTGAGAAAATGGAGTACAGCAATGTGCCAAAGCCACTCCGCGGTCTTGGTATTGCCTTCATCACAGTTGGTCTTATGGCAATGGCATTTATGTGCTTCTCTGGTATTAAAATGTAATAAAGTAAGGATATGAATACACAATTGATATTATCAAGTATAGCCGTTTTCCTTGTTATCATCCTTTTGTTGGTGATTATCCTCTTGGTAGCAAAACGCTTTTTGCTACCCGGTGGTAACATCAAGGTGAAGATTAACGGCGAGAAAGAGGTTGAGGTTGCTGCCGGTGGTGCATTGCTCGGTACACTTGCCGAGAACGGCATCTTCCTTCCTTCGGCTTGTGGTGGTAAGGGCTCTTGCGGTCAGTGCAAACTTCAGGTAACAGAGGGTGGTGGCGAGATTCTGCCATCAGAGACCAGTCACTTCACACGCAAGGAGCAGCAGGCTCACTGGCGTCTGGGCTGTCAGGTAAAGTGTAAGAACGATATGGAAATCAAGGTGCCCGGGTCTGTTATGGGTGACAAGGAGTGGGAGTGCGAGGTTATCTCAAACAAGACCGTCGCTACCTTCAACAAGGAGTTTAGCGTAGCCTTGCCTCCGGGTGAGCACATGGACTTCGTTCCTGGTTCATACGCGCAGATTAAGATTC
>JAZRGF010000406.1:0-2106 GCA_045644005.1 Bacteroidaceae bacterium
TCCACATGGAGGAGTCGGTAATGCTACTGTGAACCTTTATGCGAATAAAAATTTGTCTGATGAGCGTTGTACAGGTAAAATGTATGTATCATTCAAGGAAGGTTCAACTAAAAGTAAAACAGTACATCTTAGTCAAAAGGGGAATATAGATAATGACGAGAACTTTGAATATGAGGAATGGGACTATTATCACTTCGAATGCCCCTGGTGCGGCAATGACATACCTATTCTTTGGGATAATCTTTTGGATTCGGAAAAACAGGATTCTATTATAACATGTAATTTGTGCGAACTTTTCGAGAATACGATACATGAGGTTTTATGGGCAAAGCACGGATGGGATGACCTATGAATCGGCCGAAACCAGGGCTAGTCAAAATTCCCCTCGGTTTTGAGCTTTATGCAAACATATTAAAAAATATTTGGAGAAAAGAAACATAATATCAAATATATAACTCAAGCACGTCTGTATAAATTATTATCAAAAATATCCAATTCAGTTGCACGAATAGCAGATGACTTACATTACGAAGAATATGGTATTGAGTACTCAACTGTTGTCAATGTGTTATCTTGTGCAAACAAGATGTTGGAACAAATATTGAAGAAATTTAATGGTAAGGATTGGGTGGAACAAATTGCTGTCATTGCAAGGAACGTGCAGACTCAATTTAGCGGGGACAATGAGTATAATACTTTTGTTTTAACACTCGAGACTGCTTTTCCATTACCTCTTTGGGTCGGTATTAATAAAGGCATACGTGATAATGATTTACCATTTGAGGATACTGATTTTCGTAAAAGTAATCCTCAAATAAGGGAGTATAATCATGCAATACAAATTGTTGATTACAGTAAAGGAGATAATGATGGATGGATAAAATATAAAGACCCCAATCGAGGAAATTACGAATATACTGTTAATTGGAATCAGTTTAAGTAATTTGCTAACGAAAAGAGTCTCAATTTATTCAGTTACAAATCTGCAAACGAAGTTCCTCAAATAATTAGCGATTAAATTTAGGTTTTTATGGAAGCGGAAAGACTTTACACAAAACAGCCGTCCCGCACCATTCAGCAGAAGCGTGGTGGCGAGGGCGCATTGGAAATGGTTGACAATCGTCCTACCGGAATACTTCAGGCAATGTCGGAACACCCTATCCAAATGGTGGAAGATGATGAGGATACTTTGCAGGGCAAGTTTTCACAACCAATTCAACGGATGGTCGATGACGAAGATGCTGTGCAAGGCAAATTTGAGCAACCAATCCAGAGAATGGAAGACGATGAAGATACTATGCAAGGAAAGTTCGAGGCGCCAGTGCAGAAAAAGAATCTGACAGGTATGCCTGATAACTTGAAAGCAGGTATCGAAGATCTGTCAGGATTTTCTATGGATGATGTGAGGGTGCATTATGGTTCAAACAAGCCTGCTGCTGTTCTGGCAGATGCCTACACGCAAGGCACTGACATTCATATTGCACCGGGACAGGAACGCCACCTGCCGCACGAAGCTTGGCACGTAGCCCAGCAGATGGCAGGTCGTGTAGAACCTACAACTGAGATTGGCGGTATGCCTGTGAACGACAACGCTGCCCTCGAACATGAGGCTGATGTTATGGGAGCAAGAGCAAATAGTTACTAAAATCTGTAGACTATGAGGGGACATATTGAGTGGTTTGAAACGGTGTTGCACGTGACTATAGGAGTGTATTTTCACCAATAGGGTTTCGAAAATGCTTCCGTTGGTCAGTTGCGCCTTCCTTCAAGCAAATGGTTGGAGGAATCCACCAAACATAGTGATATAACATTTGAAGAAAGGGTTATCTCTTGAAGATGTTGTACCACCAGGCAATCTGGTCGAGCGTCTTGTAAAGCTCGTCCTGCTGATTCTGGCAATAGATACGGTCTTGCTCCGTAATCTTCTCCTCGTTTCTCACTTGTACCTTCAATATACCTGATAGCAGGTCGGTATGACCGACTGCTTGACTGTTGTTTAATACTGCTTGTGACATAACATTATTATATTTCTTGTTAGTCCGGCTATTCGGGGCCGGAGTTCCCAAACTACAGGCTCTAAAAGGTCGTGTTCTCGTCAGGCAAGGT
>JAZRGF010000407.1:0-6408 GCA_045644005.1 Bacteroidaceae bacterium
GTTTGGTGAGAACATTGAGTATGCCGGCCTTTTTGTAGGTGGGGCAGCCATTGGCAAGGACGTCGATGATGTGATGCAGATGCTGAAGATACCATACGCGGTGGGCTACGGTATGACCGAGTGCGGTCCGCTCATCAGCTATAAGGGTTGGTCGCACCCCATGATTGGCAACAGCGGCGATGTGGCTGCGCCAACAATCGAGGCTCGTATCGATTCTCCGCATCCTGCACGAATCCCCGGTGAAATCCAAGTTCGTGGCGATGTGGTTACCGAGGGCTATTACAACAACCCCGAGGCTACTGCAGCTGCCTTTACAAGTGATGGTTGGCTCAAGACCGGCGATATGGCAATACGCGACCGCAAGGGACATATTTATATTAAGGGACGTTGCAAGAATATGATTCTCACCGGCAGCGGACAGAATATCTACCCCGAGGAGATTGAGGAACTGATAAACAGCTTGCCTAATGTGGTGGAGTCGTTGGTTGTGAGCCGTAAGTTTGCGATTGGAGCCTTGGTGGTGCTGGATAAAGAGGCTGCCGGGAGCGAAGAGAAACGTGCCGAGGTGGAACGCCAGGTCTTTGCTTTGAATGCCAAGTTGCCGGCATATAGCCAGATAAGCCTGTGCGAGATGCGTGTGGAGCCTTTTGAAAAGACTCCCAAGCAGAGCATCAAGCGATTCATGTACAGTTAATGGAAGATTACAAGAGGCTCTTAGGTAGCGATTATAGAGCCATGCTCGTGCAAAAACACAGATTCCGCAAAATTATTTTGCGGAATCTGTGTTTTATTATGACACTTTTTCTGTATCTTTACAAATTGAGAGAATTATCTTGCGCGCAATAGGGCATTTTTGCATCCATGTGTGGAAATTCATGGCCTCGCGTTCAACAACACCACATTCAAGTGCGTTGTGCAGTTGTTGATTATGATACCCTCTCACTATAGCTACGAAAAAATAAAAATAATATACAATGGGACAGAATTGGAAATATCAACCTCTTACACCCGAGCAGGGCGCTCTGGCGGCAAGGCTTTCGGCCGAGCTGGAGATGAGCCCGGTGCTTTGCTCGTTGCTTGTGAAGCGGGGTATCACTTCTGTTGCCGAAGCAAGGAACTTTTTCCGCCCGAAGCTTAGCCAGCTCCACAATCCGTTCCTCATGAATGCCATGGATGTTCCTGTGCGCCGCCTCAACACGGCTCTTGGAAAAAAAGAGCGCATACTTGTCTATGGCGATTACGATGTTGACGGCACAACGGCCGTGGCTTTGGTCTATAAGTTTTTGCAACAGTTCTCGTCTAACATAGACTACTACATCCCCGACCGCAACGAGGATGGCTATGGAATCTCCAAGCGCGGTGTCGATTATGCCCACTCTACCGGGGTGAGTCTCATAATTGTGCTCGACTGTGGCATTAAGGCTATTGAGGAGATTGCCTATGCCAAGTCGTTGGGCATAGACTTCATTGTGTGCGACCATCATGTCCCCGATGAGCAGTTGCCCTGTGCCGTTGCCATCCTTAACCCCAAGCTTGCCGGTTCAACCTACCCCTATCCGCACCTCTCGGGTTGCGGTGTGGGCTTCAAGTTCATGCAGGCTTTTGCAATGGACAACGGCATTCCCGCCGACCAACTCTATCCGCTGCTTGACCTTGTAGCCGTGAGCATAGCATCGGATCTCGTGCCCATAATGGGCGAGAACCGCATTCTGGCTTTCCACGGCATAAAGCAGCTCAACCACAGCCCAAGTATCGGCCTCAAGGCCATAATCAATGTGTGCGGCCTCAATGAGAAGGAGATAAACATCAACGATATAATCTTCAAAATTGGACCACGCATAAACGCTTCGGGCCGTGTACAGCAGGGCAAGGTGGCTGTCGATCTGCTCATTGAGAACAACCTGAAGGCTGCAATAGCAATGAGCCATCAGATAAACGAGATGAACGAGGCACGCAAGGAGCTCGACAAAAGCATGACCGAGGAGGCCAACCGCATTGTCGAGGGGCTCGAGAGCTTTGACGAGCGCCGCGCCATCGTAATCTTCAACCCCGACTGGCACCGTGGTGTCATAGGTATTGTAGCATCGCGCCTCACCGAGGTATATCACCGCCCGGCAGTGGTAATCACATGCACCGGCGACATGGCTACAGGTTCGGCACGTTCGGTTACCGGCTTCGATGTATACAAGGCCATGGAGAGCTGCCGCGACTTGCTCGACAACTTCGGTGGTCACACATACGCTGCGGGTTTCTCGCTCAAGGTCGAGAACATCGAGGCTTTTGCAAAACGCTTCGAGGAGTTCGTTACCGACAATATATTGCCCGAACAGACAGAGCCTGTCATTGAGATTGATGCCGCGCTTGAGTTCCAGCATATAACACGCCGTTTCTTCAATGACCTCAAGAGGTTCGCACCTCATGGCCCCGAGAATCCAAAGCCTGTGTTCTGCACCCACAATGTGTGCGACTATGGTACAAGCAAGGTTGTGGGCCGCAAGCAGGAGCACATAAAGCTTGAACTGGTGGACAATAGATCGAACACCATTCTCAACGGTATTGCATTCGGGCAGAGCCGTCAGGCAAAATATATCAAGTCCAAGCAGTCGTTCGATATCTGCTACACACTCGAGGACAATACCTACAAGCATGGCGAGGTGCAGTTGCAGATTGAGAGCATAAACACCAAGGTGACACGATAAGCCGTTCCACGATGAAATATCGCGAAATCCTTAAGACATATTGGGGATATGATGATTTTCGTGGCATTCAGCGCGATATAATCGAAAGCATAGGCCGAGGGAGAGACACCCTCGGCCTTATGCCTACAGGTGGTGGCAAGAGTATAACATTTCAGGTTCCCACGCTTGCCGGCGAGGGGCTTTGCATTGTGGTAACGCCGCTCATTGCCCTTATGAAGGACCAGGTGGCCAACCTGCGCAGCCGTGGCATCAAGGCCTTGGCAATATACACAGGAATGAAGACGAGCGAGGTTGTCACTGCGCTCGAGAACTGTATCTTCGGTGACTACAAATTCCTCTACATATCGCCCGAGCGCATAGGCTCGGAGCTCTTTCTAAAGAAAATACGGCGTGTCAACGTGCAACTGATAACTATTGACGAGGCGCACTGTATCTCGCAGTGGGGGCACGATTTCCGCCCGGCATACAGGCGCATTGCCGAGCTGCGTGACATCTTCCCCACAGTTCCTCTGCTTGCGCTCACGGCAACGGCAACTCCCGAGGTGGTCGATGACATACAGCAACAGCTCAACTTCCGCGAGAAGAACTGCTACCGCATGAGCTTCGGGCGCAAGAACCTTGCCTACGTGGTGCGCAATACCGAGAACAAAGCTGCCGAACTGCTGCACATCCTTGGTCGCGTTCCGGGCTCGGCAATCGTCTACACCCTCAACCGCAAGAAGACAAAGGAGGTGTGTGAGTTCCTCACTGCCAACGGCATTACGGCCGAATATTACCATGCCGGCCTCTCGCCCGAGAGCAAGGATGCAAAGGAAGAGGCATGGAAGACGGGCAAGGCGCGTGTCATGGTCTCTACCAATGCTTTTGGTATGGGTATTGACAAGCCCGATGTGCGCCTTGTGGTGCACATTGACCTGCCAAGCTCCATAGAGGCCTATTTTCAGGAGGCTGGCCGTGCCGGACGTGACGGCGGGAGGGCTTATGCCGTCACGCTCTTCAGCCGCATAGACAAGCAAGTGGTGGCGCGCCGTCTCACAGACAACTACCCGCCGCAGGATTTCATCCGTGAGGTCTATGACGAGATATGCTACTACTATAACATGGCATTGGGCGATGGCCTCGACTGCACCTTTGAGTTCTCGTTGGGCGATTTCTGCAAGAAGTACCATCGCCCCACACTGCAGACCGACAGCGCCCTTCGTCTGCTCACCCGCATGGGGTATATTGAGTATGTCGAGGAGATGGAGTACGCTTCGCGCGTGCGCTTTATTGTCGACAAGGACTCGCTCTATCGCTTCAAGGGACTGCCGGCCGATTATGAAACGCTCATAAATGCCATACTGCGCAACTACAGCGGCCTATTCAATGACTTCGTGTTCATTGACGAGCGCTACCTGTCGCGCGTTACCAAGCTGTCGCGTCACCGCATGTACGAGATTCTGGTGTCGCTCCACAGCAAACGCTTGGTGCAGTATGCGCCATCAAAGAAGTGTCCCATAATAACCTTTACACGTTATCGCGTCCTTGGAAGTGAGCTGCGTTTTGAGCGTGCCGTGTATGACGAGCGCAGGGCAATCTTCGGTGACAGGCTCAATGCCGTCATAGCCTATGCTACCGGATGCGAAAAGTGTCGCAGCAAGGTGCTGCTCGAATATTTTGGCGAGAAGGATGCCGCACCCTGCGGTTGTTGCGATGTCTGTGCCGATGAGCGTGCACGTGCGGCAACCGTAGAACACACAGTGTCGCAGGCGGGCATAGTGCAGCTGCTGTCGGACGGTGAACTGCATCCGCTTGCCGAACTGGACACCCTGGGACTCACCCGCGATGAGATGAAAGCATTGTTGCGCGAATTGTGCGACGAGGAGAAGATAACAATAAACGGAGACAAGATAAAACTGAACATATAAATATAATTACTATGATAACATTCCTTGTGTGCCTTGTGCTACTTGTAGCTTCGTATTTTACATACGGCAAGTATCTCGAAAAGACCTGCGGTATAGACCCGGAGAATCCCGTTCCGTCAAAAACCATGTACGACGGTGTCGACTATCTCCCCCTGCCACGTTGGAAGGTGTTCCTCATTCAGTTGCTCAACATTGCCGGCCTTGGTCCAATCTTTGGCGCCTTGCTTGGTGCAGCCTATGGCCCTGTGGCATTCCTGTGGATAACACTTGGCGGTATATTCATGGGTGCGATGCACGATTTTGTTGCCGGTGTGATATCATTGAAGAACAATGGCCTGAGCCTGCCCGAAATAATTGGCAAATATCTTGGTGGCGGAACCAAAATGTTCATGCGTGTGTTCTCGCTGTTGCTTATGGTGCTTGTGGGGGCGGTGTTCATGTCTCAACCGGCAGAGCTCATTGCATCAAACATTCAATTGCCGTCGTTTGAGGTTATTGCCTTTGGTACCACCTCGTGGGAACTCTTTGCTGTGCTTGCTGTGATTCTTCTCTATTATATACTTGCAACCCTGTTGCCCATAGACAAGATTATAGGCCGTTTCTATCCAGTTTTCGGTATGGCGCTGCTTGTAATGGCATTGAGTATTCTTTTCATTCTTTTGACAAAGAGCGACGTCTATCCGATACCCGAGCTCACATCGTTGCACAATGAGATTGCCGACCCGCATAAATTCCCCATTGTGCCAATGCTCTTTACAACCATTGCCTGTGGTGCCTTGTCGGGCTTCCACGCAACGCAGTCGCCCATGATGGCGCGTTGCATGACCAATGAGAAACAGGCACGCTGTATATTCTATGGTGCCATGATAGCCGAGAGCACCATAGCACTTATTTGGGCAGCCATAGGTATGGCGTTCTGGGGTGGAGTGAATGGGCTTAATGCAGCCATTGCCCGGTATGGCGGTAGCGCAGCAAAGATGGTCGACGTAATCACAGAGACCACGCTAGGTCCGGTTGTTGCAGCCTGTGTGCTTGTAGGCGTTGTGGGTTGTGCCGTAACTTCGGGCGATACCGCTTTCCGCTGTGCAAGACTCATAGTCTCGGACATGTTCAACATTTCACAGAAGAGTCTTTTGAAGCGTGTGCTTGTCTCTTTGCCATTGTTCGCAGTGGCTCTTTTCATCATTTTTGCCTTGCCGTTCCAGACAATATGGAGCTACTTCGCATGGTGCAACCAGACGTTGGCAGTGCTCACATTGTGGTGCATCACGGTATATCTGTACCGTGAGAAGAAACCCGTGATGATTGGTATGTTGCCGGCACTGATAATGACATATGTATGCTCGTCTTATATCTTCATCTCCCCAATGATGTGCGGAATGGAGAACCGTGCCTTGGCATATATTCTTGGTGGTGTGCTCACACTCATCATTGCAGTGGCGGTGCATTTCAAGGCACGCCGAGGGTAGATGTTTGTCGGGCGCTTGAGTACATGTGTTCCCGATGGAGCAAAAAAAGACATCAACTTCGCAATTGAAGTTGATGTCTTTTTTATCGTTAAAGTGTAATTACTTGTTTGCCTCGCGCATTTTCTCGGCCTCCTTGTTCTGCTTCGCAATCTTCTTGGCCTGGCTCTTTGCTGCTTTCTCGGCAGCTTTTGTAGCCTTAGCCTCTGCCTTGGCATCGGCCTTGCTACCTGCAGCCTTAGGACCTGCGCCCTTTACGGCAGCCTTGCCCGGAGCGCCCTTTGCACCGGCACCCTTAGGACCTGCAAGGTCTCTTGTACCCTTAGGACCTGCACC
>JAZRGF010000408.1:0-1303 GCA_045644005.1 Bacteroidaceae bacterium
ATAAGCGCTGTGCTCAGGAGCAGTCTTCGAAACGTGGCAATGCCGATTATGAGGCGGCATTGAAGAAGGCAAGGATGTATGTGTCGCATTTCATACAGGTGCTGAGTATGTGCATAATGCGTGGCGAGGTGGCGCGGAGCAAGCGTCCCTACTATGGCTTGCCCGAGAATGAGGATACTGTTCCGAATCTATTTTCCGAGGCATCGGTGCTTGAGTGGGGGCAAAAAATTATAAAAGGCGAGCAACGTCGTCAGAGTGAAGGCGGAATACCGATATACAATCCGACCATGGGTCGCGTGTCGGTAGTCTTTGAGATGTTCAAAGAAAAATATGACAGGCAGGTGATGCTTCAGCAGCGTACAAACGAAGCCTTGCAGAACATTGCGGACATGCGCTTCGAGGCCGATGAGATAATCTTTGAAGCCTGGGGCGAGATTGAGAAGGCTTTTTCTTCATTGAGTGGCGATGCAAGGCTGAAGAACTGTGCAAAATATGGCGTCATATATTATGACAGGCCAGACAGAAAACGTAAGAAAGAAGAAAATGGTTGAATTCATTGATACGCATACACATATATTTGAACCTGAATTTGCCGAGGACCGTGCTGCAGCGGTAGAACGCGCTGTGAATGCTGGTGTGACGACCTTGTGTCTTCCTTGTATAAATGAGAACTCCATTGAGCGAATGGAGAGTATGTGTCGTGAATATCCCGATGTGTGCAGGGCGATGATTGGGTTGCATCCTACAGAACTTGGTAATGATTATAAGGCAACGCTTGAGCGTTTCTATGACAGGTTAAAATCTAATCCTGGATATATAGCAATTGGCGAGGTTGGAATTGACCTTTACTGGGATGACAGCCGTCGCGATGAGCAGATAGACGCTTTTTGCCGTCAGATTGAGTGGGCACACGAAATGAATCTTCCTCTTGTGATACATTCACGCAATGCGTTTGATGAACTCTATTCGGTTATGGAAAATAACCGTTCAAAGAATCTGAAGGGTGTATTCCATTGTTTTAGCGGTACGAAAGAGGAGGCTGAAAAATTGCTGTCGTTCGATGGGTTCTATCTTGGGATTGGTGGTGTTGTTACGTATAAGAACTCCTCTTTGCCCCAGGTGCTAACCACTGTTCCGCTTGACAGGGTAGTGCTTGAGACGGATTCCCCTTATTTGGCTCCAGTGCCTAAGCGTGGAAAACGCAACGAGAGTGCTTATATTCCTTTTATAGCACATAAACTTGCCGAGGTGTACGGCTGTACTGTTGAGGAAGTGGCTGCTGTAACCAGCGATAATGCACGTC
>JAZRGF010000409.1:0-9349 GCA_045644005.1 Bacteroidaceae bacterium
GCAATAACAATTTCTGCTGTTTTTGCACCTGCTTCAAAAGTCACGCTCTCGGGAACAGTAAATACGTTCTTGTCTGCATTTACATCAAGCTCAAGAGTAACAGCTCCTACTTCTGCGCTGTCTACAAGTACACGCTCAAGAACAACTACATACTCAGAAGCCGACAAAGGCAGAATTGCAGATGTAGCCTGCTCTCTATTGAAGAAATACTCAGTCTCTTCCACAGCACTTGGCTGTGCAGGAGTATAATCGTCCTCCTCTGTACATGCACTGAAAAGTGCAAGTACAGCAAAGAGAGCCATATAATTCAATTTCAATAACTTTTTCATAATCGTTACCATTTAAGTTTTGTTATTATTCACTCCAAGGAGTATAAGCGTTTGATGGGTCTGGATTCTCATAACCCTTCAAAGCCTGATTGTTACGCTCCTCTGTTACCACGATACAGAAGTTCATCCAAGCAGGACGGCCATTTGTATTGAAGGTTGCAGTAGACTTGAAGTTTGTTCCAGTATATCCACGAGTTACAGACAAGTTCAAACGCTTGATATCAAAGAAAGTCTGACCCTCGCCCCAAAGCTCAACACGCTTCTGGAACACGATTTCGTCAATTGCGATACCATCTGAAGGGAACTCGTAAGCATAGTCACGATATTTCTTCATGAACTCCTCGAGAAGTGCAACACCAGCACCGGGAGTCTGGTGCTCAGCAGCCTCGGCCTCAATGAAGTACATCTCCTCGACACGCATCAAAGGATAAGCAGATGCACAAGCTACAGAAGACTCATTGATATCACCGGCATTAGGACGGAACTTCAAAGAAGCGTACGCAGGGAAAGTTGCGGCCAATGTTGCGTCAAGGTAAGTTTCCTTACCAGAGAGTTCGTGACCGGCAGGAGCCTTGTACATCAACTTACGGAAGTCTGTATTGTTCAAACGGTTGGACATGTTTGCATCCATCATGTTGATAGGACCTGCACTTGCATAACCGAATGTAGTCTCGTTACTTGCCCAAGATGTCCAGTTAAGGATACCTGTCTGCACAACTTCATCCTCCTTAACCATCTGTGAACCCCACATCCACTTGCTCAACTGGTTGAAACCTGTTTCTGGGTTGATACAAGATGCTGAATCCATTGGAACTGAAGTAGAGTTGTCAATTGCAAGACGAGCGTACTTCTGAGCGTTTGCATAATCACCGAGCCACATGTAGCAACGTGCCTTCAAGCCGTAAACAGCGTCGAGGTGAGGGAGAGTCTTGTCAGCCAACTCAAGCTTAACGATGTTCTTCTCGGCCTCGTCAAGGTCATTAAGGATGAACTCTGCCATCTCCTCGCGAGTAGCGCGTGGGTTGTTACGTGCTTCCTGTTCTGTTGTTGTCTCTCGTACAATGGGCACTGTAAGGTTCAACACGTCGTTACCTGATGCGTTGATATTTGAAGTCTTGTCATTAGGCAAGAACTCGAACATCTGTGCCATATCAAGATATGTCATAGCACGGTAAGCCTGTGCAGCACCCAACATACCCAACTGAGGGTCAGTTGCAATCGCAGGGTCAATAGCCTTGATCACATTGTTCTGTGTCTGTACAAATGGCCAATAGTAGTTCCAGATAAACTGTGAGAAGATATAGGTGTTACCCATATATGAGTTGATCTGCCAATAGTTGTACTGGTCATAGTTGCTTGATGCAACTGCATAGTCACCGGTCATAACGTCACGTACATGCATTACAGAACCGTAACCCCAGTCATAGTGGGTACCTACATAAGAGTTGTACTTATTTGTAAAAGCAGGGATCGCCCAAAGAAGAGCCTCTGTTGCCTTTGAAGAGGTAGCAACCTGGTCTTCTGTTACACGATTCGTTGGGAAAGTTTCATCTATACAACTGGTTGCTGTGAACAAACTTGATGCACAGAAAACTCCTACGAATACTTTTGATATGATATTCTTCATAATATTCTGTTTTTAATTAGTTTAGAAAGTTAATGTCACACCACCTGAGATTGTACGGATTGGAGAATAGTATGCGTTAGATGCACCACCGCTGTTGCTCTGACGTGGGTCAAGACCCTTACGCTGTGACCAGTAGCAGATGTTATCTGCTGCCACGTAGATGCGCAAGCTCTCAATACCAGCCTTCTTTGTCACCAATCTTGGCAATGTGTAGCCAAAGTTGATATTGTTGAGGCTCAAGTATGAAGCATCGGTCAAGAAACGGTCAGAAGAACCGCTTGTGTACTGGTCACCGAACTGCATACGAGGCAAGTTTGAATTATTTGTAGGAGTCCAAGCATTCAACATATCCTTGTGGATGTTTCTACCCTGAGAACCGCTTCTTGGAGAGCTCATCATAGAAGCATAGTCACCGTCATAGACCTGACCACCAATCTGGTATGAGAAGTCAACTGACAAATCGAAACCCTTCCATGTCAATGATGTGCTGAAACCACCGTATGCATCGGGCAATGATGTACCACAGAGATAGTAGTCTGCGTCGTCATATGAAGTAGTAGTCTCCTGACCAATGACATTCTTGAGAACATTACCGTTCTTGTCCAGAACAGGTTTACCCTCTGCATCAAGTCTATCCTCTTCAATATTCTTCCACCACATTGGCTCACCGTTCTCGTTGATACCGGCATACTTCTTCAAGTGGTAAGTGAACAGAGCGCAATCCTCACCGTAGAACTTGTCACCGCTTGTGTAACCACGGAAACCGTCAACCTCGGCAGTCTTCTTCTCCTCTGGGAGGTAAGTAATCTTGTTCTTGTAAGAAGTTACGTTCAAGTTGATGTTCCACTCGAAGTCCTTTGTTCTGATAGGTGTAGTTCTCAACTCAACCTCGAAACCGCGGTTTCTCATATCACCGATGTTGTCTGTGTAAGATGTGAAACCATAAGATGCTGGCAAGGTGAATGGATAGAGCATATCAAATGTCATACGGTTGAAGTACTCGATTGTACCACCAATGCGGCCCTTGAAAATCTCAAAGTCGATACCGGCATTGAAGTTACCCTGTGTCTCCCATGTGATGTTGCGGTTACCAAGAGCGTAAGGAACGGCACCTGGCTTACCGTTTGAGTTCACGATATCGTAACGTGTAGTATAAAGGAAGTCACCAATCTGGTCGTTACCCTGCTCACCATAAGAAGCCTTGATCTTCAACAGGTTCACCCAAGTAGCCTTGAACCATCTCTCCTTACAGATATCCCAAGCAGCTGAAGCTGACCAGAAGTCACCCCAACGGTTCTCAGGCGCGAACTTAGAAGATGCATCACGACGATAAGATGCCGATACATAGTATCTGTTGTCAAAGTCATACATTGCACGACCGAAGAAACCCTCGGTGTTGTAGTCTGTTGTATATGAGTTACCACCATCGTCAGTGATAGCGCCGGCAAGCTCAAGGTTTGTTGGATCGAACTGATTCTTCTTTGTAGCGCTCAAGTAGTAGTACTTGTTTCTGTAGTACTCGTGACCAACCATGATTGCAATATTGTTGCTGCCGAAAGAGTCCTCCCAGTTCAACAACTGCTGGTGGTTCCAAGTGAAACGGCGAGCGTGTGACTTACTAACGATACCGTTAGAAGACGCATAAGAACCGTAATATGGGTTAGTGCTGGATGTACCACGTGACTCGGCAACATTCACACCGCTGTTCCATGTAAACTTGAAGTTCTTGAGGAATGTAAACTCGGCGAAACCGTTTGCATTGAATGCGTTACCCTCAGATGTGTTGGCATCGAGCTGGTTCTGCAGGTATGGGTTTGCTGTGTTGAGTACAGGACGTGACAAACCTGCGTTGTCGCCGCTACCGAAGTCGTGGAGCATGATACCGTTGCTGTCATACATTCTATTACCCTTTCCGTCACGGATGTAGATAGGATAGATAGGAGCAACACTTGATGTGTAAGCAAAGATGCTACCAGATGAACCGCTGTCACCGTCACCACCTACAGCATCCTGCTCGGTGTGTGTATAGGCTGCATTTGCACCAACCTTCAACCATTTCTTCACCTTGTAATCAGCCTTCAAGCGAGCAGACAGACGCTCATAGTTTGAAGCGATTGTGATACCCTCGTTGTTGAGGTAGTTTACAGATGTATAGAATGAAGACTTGTCATTACCGGCAGAAACGCTAAAGTTGTACTCCTGACGCAAGCTATTGTTGTATGCCTCATCAATCCAGTTGTCAGGTGTAATAAGGTAATCCTGACCATTGTAAGAAACTACATTGCCAAGTGTTGCATTAGGATTCAACTTACCATTCACACCAATAAGATACTCACCGGCAGGAACACTGAACACATTGTAACCAAGACCATAATCTACGCTTTCAATCATGTTCGCATTTGCCCATTCGTGAGCCTTTGTAGCGTCAAGGCCAAGACTATTAGCCGCATAGCTCCTCAAGCTACCGTAGTAAGTCTCATAGTACTGTGCAGGATTTGAAATGTAGTCATAATCCTGAGCTGCACGCTGGTTAGAACCCCACTTAGCGTCGAATGTAACGCGTGCAGAACCTGTAGAACCCTTCTTTGTAGTGATGATGATTACACCGTTTGCACCACGCGCACCGTACAATGCGTTAGAAGCAGCATCCTTCAACACAGTCATAGACTCGATATCCTGTGTGCTGATGTTGTTCAAGCTACCATCATAAGGAGCACCGTCAAGGATAATCAATGGGTCATTACCTGCATTGATAGAAGAGATACCACGGATGCGGATAGAGGGCGAGCTACCAGGCTGACCAGAAGCTGTATGCAACTGCACACCGGCCATCTTACCTGTCAAAGCTGCCACAGGGTTTGTCACCTGCGCCTTACCGATCTCCTCAGACTTAACGACTGTAGCCGAACCGGTAAATGCCGACTTTTTAGCTGTACCGTAAGCAACGACCATCACCTCGTCGAGAGCCAAACCATCCTCAACAAGCACAATGCGCATTGGCTTGTCGCGAAGGATTTTAACCTCCTGTGTTGTCATACCAACGTATGATACACGAAGAGTTGTAGCTGTTGCAGGCACATTTTCAATTGTAAAATTACCATCCATATCAGTACCGGCACCAAGAGAAGTACCAATAACGAATACAGAGGCTCCGAAAACAGGCTCTCCGTCCGCCTCCGAGTAAACTTTACCCGTGATGGTTGCGGTCTGAGCTGCTGCCAAACCAATACCCATAAAGATAAAGGTCAATAGAAATAGCACTCTTTTCATAATAATGAATTTAAGTTAATAAAAATAATGAAATTGTGTCTTTTTGTTAACATCACCTCCAATCAAATGGAAATGAATGGCGCGAAAGTACAAATTTTCACACAACCGTTAAAATAATTTAAGCACTTTTTTTCAACAAAAGTGTTATTTTTTTATCAAAACGGCATTTTTACCCACTTTTTGCTCACAAGCACCCAATCTGTGCAATCATTTTTCAACCACTTTTAAACAAGTTGAAAAGAACTCTACAGAAAACAAGCAAAACATACAACATTAATTAACAAGATATTAGACACAGAAACAACGCTCAAAAGACGCTTTTTACAAAAAGTTAGTCAAAATAAACAAAACACACTCAATGGGATAGTTTAAAATGATTTCAGCATTTAACACTTTTAAACAAAACAGAATCCAAACACGCCACGCGCGTACATTATAATATTATATTATAAGGCCTAATAGGGCGAAAAGGCCTAAAAGGAAAAGAGAAAAGAACTACAGGCTTTGGGGGCATTTAGGCCCCTTTTGCCCTTATAGGCCTTAATTGCAAAGTTATGTAAATATCACTTTAATAGGAAACGCATGACTGCGCCCATAAGTTTAGCGCGCTGTAGACCATTCTGCACAGACTCGAAAGGAAAGCTCGTAGAAAGCACGCGATAACCGCTGCCCGAGTAGGCAACGCCGGCGCTCTCCTTGCAACCGTCAAAGACAAAAGAGACAAAGGCCTCGTCGAGGGGAACAAGAACATCGGGGCGGGAAACGGCATAACATTCACTGCCAACTCCACGACCGACGGTGAGACGCAGACCCGAGCCTGCAACGACATCATCGGCGACATCGGCAACCGTGCCACCATAATCAAAATGCAGGAGATCGCGTATGAACTGCCTGTCGGCATCGCTCCCCTGCATATCGCTGGCAATGAAAGCACCGCTGACAAAAAGACGGCCACCGGCATGGCAATATGCAGTCAGTTTCTCCTGCAACGGCAAAGGGAATGTCTTATAAGGAGCATTGTAATGCAACAGCGAGCCGCGGCCACCCTGCTTCTCGACACCCAATATAAGGTCAACTACGGCATAGTCACACATATCGACAACACCATCAATGACCGCCTCGCTACCACAAGAGAGAAAACTGATTTCATTGGAAGCCAAGGCATCGCCATGAATGCGAGGATAATTGAACATATTGCCGGCAATGAGCATGCCCTCATATTCACTGCCGCTCAGTCCAAGCCCGCCATCGACATTTATATTCTCGCGCAAGAAATCGAGCTGACAACCGGAATACTCGGGGGTACGCATGTAAGGAACACCCGGGTCAACATCAAGCTCAAAGCCCACACGTTTGTCGGTGAAGAGAGTATCGGGGCCACTCATACGATGGAATCCATTGACAACCAACGCTCTACCCTTTTCATTCTTTGCAAGATAGAGCGACAGCTCCTCCGATGGCAAGCTGCAGCCGCCATCATTGAATGCAGCTACTTTAAAACTATAGAAGACACCCTTCTCCACCGCAAAGCGGCAATGTGTATCGCGCACAACAGTACCATTATCAACACCGCCGCCATTGTCACTCCTGTAAACAACATATCCTTTGGGCTTTGCTGTAGGCTCAAGTTCATCCTCCACCGCACGCCAGGAGAGTTGCACCTCCTTGTCACTGCCCGACATTGACATTGCAAAATGACTCACAGGCAGCGGCTGTACCACATAGCCATGACCACGCACATAGCACAGATGCTTGAGCAGCGCCTTGTACACCGAGCGGGAGAGCGTGAATTTGAAATCGGGGTCATGGGCATAGACCATGTCCATAAAGTTCTGGTGCGAGAGCGACTCGAAGATGACAGACGGCACACGGGGAACTCGAGTCTCACCATAATTGCGGTCAAGAATCCCACGCACAGGCCAAAGCTCGCCATAACGCGCGGTAAGATCGTCCTGAACTGTATTGAGCAGGTACGAGACCACATCGCGCGACATCTGGCGGGAATGTCCTGTAGCCAACGTATCACCCTCGAATTCAGTTGTAACCACTCCCAAAGAGCCTATTATGCTATCACCTTTGGAGACACCGGCATCGGAGTGGAAACCGAACGAAAGCTCCAACGGCACATTGAGGCCGGTGGTATCGGGGTTGAACACCGAACCGCCTGTAAGATAGTTGACTGCCGAGGGGCGACAGACAATATCATCGCGATAATCGGCCTCACCATTGAACACGGAGTAGACCTCATAGGGGAAGCCGCTTGTCTGCAGATTGTAGCGCGCACCCTCAAGATAACGCGGCAAGCCGCTTGTCTGCTCCTGCGGACCACGGGCAACACAACCCATACCGCCACCAAAACGCACAGCGTCGGCACTCACCACACCGTCTTGACGGCTGTAATTAGAGAGAATGACACCCTGCTCCTTATCATATCCCTTATTGAAACGAAATGTACCCAAATAGACCCAAGTACCACCACCCATCTGCTGGTTGACCGAGAAGGATGTCTCGCCACCGCTGTGATGTACGGTATACACAGCATCGGGCACCGAGTTCTCAAAAGTCTCATATGCCACATAGACGGCATATTCGCCGGACTGCGGAATATCGGGGCACCACATGGCCTTTGAAAGCCTCTTCCTGTTCTGTACAGTGCGGACACTACGCGACGAGCCCATAGAGAACGGGTCGTCAAAGTCATAATAGACCTCTTTCAACGGTGCATAGCCATCGCTGCGGGTGTGCCACTTATGCTCGCGGCCATTCTGCTCGGTGTAGCGCGAATTGCCACCGGCGCAACAATCATTGTCAACAATGACGCTGTTCGCTTGCCAGTCGCGCTCGCGTGGGGTGTAGACAAGCGCCCCGGCATTCTCGAGCATGGGCATAAGGAAGGGAACGACAAATGACTGCGTGAGCAAATCCTCGACCGTGCAATAGAGCAACGGACGCTGCCACTTCCAATAGTCCTTGTCGGCATAATAGTAACGTCCATGGCTCTGCCACAGCGCAATGTGACGGCCATCGAGCCCATGCGGAATATCGAACGGGCGCGAGACGGGGCTCACCCATGGAGCACCGCTGTAATGCACACCGCCCCACATACGGGTTGCATCAACCTCCTTGGCGCGGCGATAGATATTTGGAATGCGCTCCTCAATGGAACGCCCCTTATAAACAACCTCCACCTTGTATTTAGCATACTTCTTCGGGAGGATAGCACGTATATCCTCATATACCTTATCAACGACAGCGGGTGTGAATGCCTGACCGGCAAAGGCCTCATTGGCATAGATTACAATCTTCTTTGCCTTGGTGTTGACAACAATGTTGTTCTTGCGGCGCTCGAGTCCCGAGAAACGGAGCTGTGTCCTGCAGGACGTATAGTTCTTGAAATATTCAAGCAAGGCACGAGAAACAGTTTTGTCGACACTCTGTGCCGACAAAACCGATATTCCTAAAAGGCAAAACACTATTGCCAATAAGCGCCTTGACATGAACAAAGCAACAGGAATTACTTACCGGAAAGCTTTGCAATCTCCTCGAGCAATGCCTTCGCATCGGCATTGAACGAATCGCAAAGTGTGTTGAAATATTTCTTTGCAGGCATGCCCGGCTCGGCATGGCTCACGCGAGCTATATACTCGTTATTGAGGCTGAAAATCTTGTTGAACAGTTCCACCCATGCCTCTGTGTCGCCCTGTGCGTCATAAGAGAGCAAAAACGCCTCGGTTGCCAACTCGTCAACAACAAATGTAATCACCTTCTTGAGATTTTTTCTACTTGCCATAATAATTTGCTTTTGTTAAATTTTACCATACATTCCCGAACGCTGCATCAAGAATCTTCACTACGTTCAGAATGACATATCACATGATATCTGTCATACTGAGCAAAGCGAAGTATCCAAACACCCGCACGGCAAATATCTGTTGTAAAGATAATGTTTTCCGCCGACATAAACAACAGCTGCCTGCAAAAACAATATATTTTGATTAAAAAGGGAAAAACGCTTTTAAAATTCATAAAAAAAAGCGAAATTTGCAGATAAATAGAATTCTCAATTTATTTTAATCAATATTATGAAAAGTGCATTGCAAATAGCAAGGGCTGCTTACCAGCC
>JAZRGF010000410.1:0-6371 GCA_045644005.1 Bacteroidaceae bacterium
GCTGCTTGTCTGGCACCATTTCGCCCAAAAGGAGATTTGCCTGAACCTGAGGATGTTCCTCACCGACACAGTCCCCTACCTGGTCATGGCAACAGCCGTCATGATAGCGACATACTACCTGACAGCCACAATTGACAACATGTACATGCTGCTTGTCACAAGGATTGCGGTTGCCGCGACACTATACATCGCTACGGCATGGATAACACGCAGTAATGAGCTTTGCGAGATAATGGATTTTCTCTTCAAACGAAAAACCCGACAGTGACATGAAGAAGATACTGTATGACAACCAGATGTTCACCTTCCAACGCTTCGGAGGCGTGACACGTTACTTTGCCGACTTGGTGTACAACCTTCCGGCCGGTGAGTTTGTTGCAGAGATACCCATGAAGTATTGCGAGAACCACTATGTGACGCAGACATACGGACAGGAGTATGACAGTTTCTCATTCCCCGCCAATTACCGTCTGCGCCGCCGCCTATACTCACTCTTCAACGACTGTATCGCAAAAAAGGCTATAAAGGAGAGCGATTACGACATATTCCACCCCACATATTTCAGTCCATACTTCCTTGGCGCCCTAAAAAGGCGTCAGAAACCGTTTGTACTGACAATACACGACATGACTTTCGAGCGCTACCCGCAGAGCGTGCTCTTTTATGACCGCACCATCCAGCACAAGCGCAAGCTCGTTGCCGAGGCCGAACACATCATTGCCGTGAGCGAGAATACAAAACGCGACATCGTGGAGCTTTTGGGCACCGACCCGGCAAAGATAAGCGTGGTACACCATGGCTACAAGCCCGTGACCGAGGCTGTTCCACAGCTTTTTGACCGCTATGTGCTCTACGTGGGAGAGCGCAAGGGATACAAGAATTTCGCCCCATGGCTTGAGGCGATACACCCCATCCTCCACTCCGACCCCACACTGAAGGTCATATGCACCGGCGCACCGTTCAACAATGCCGAATTGGAGCTGTTCAAAAAATGGAACATCGCCGACCGCCTGCATCACATAACAGCCAACGATGCACAGATGGCATCGCTCTACCACCATGCACTCTGCTTTGTATTCCCGTCGCACTACGAAGGATTCGGAATCCCAATCCTCGAAGCATTCCACAACGCTTGCCCAGTGTGCCTGAGCAATGCAAGCTGCTTTCCCGAGGTTGCGGGCGACGCAGCCCTCTACTTCAGCCCCGGCGATACACAATCAATGCAGGACAGCCTCAAGGAGTTGATTTCGAGCAACACCCTGCGCGAAGAACTGCGGCAAAAAGGATTCCTGCGCAGCAAGGAGTACACACTCGAGCGAATGGTCGAGAATACCTGTAACGTTTACCGTAAGATATAAGCCACCAATATTAGAAACAACAAAAAGATATTACTGAAAATATGAATCCCTGTAAAAACTTCAACTGGAAAAGCATTGTACCACACGCCATTGCAGTACTGACATTCCTCGTCCTCACACTGGTCTACTTCAGCCCGGTACTCGAAGGCAAGGACATAAAGCAGGACGATGCCATTGGCTCCATGGGCTGGGGAAAGGATGCCCGCGACTATCACGAGGAGAGCGGCGAGTACAGCTACTGGTCAAATGCGATGTTCTCGGGTATGCCCTGCAACTACACCTACCCGCCGCAGCCCGACAATATATTCAGGCCTTTTGGACGAGTGATGACGCTTGGTATCTTTGGAGCGTCACAGAGACACATAGGCTGCATATTCCTCACATTCATAGGTTGCTACATAATGTTCCTTGCCTTCGGTTGTAAGCCGTGGCTCAGCATTGCCGGTTCCATAGTCTACACTTTGGGGTCATATAACTTCATAATCATCGATGCCGGCCACATGAACAAGAGCCTTGTCATTGCCACAATGGCGCCGGTGATTGGCGGCATAATACTCTGCTACAGGCGCAAGCTGCTCAGCGGCGCACTGGTGGCACTAATCTTCGCAGGCCTCAACCTCTACTGGAGCCACCAACAGGTTACCTACTACCTGTTGCTCACAGCAATAATAATTGCCGTAACCTACTTTGTATACGCCTGCCGCGAGAAATGGCTCAAAGATTACTGGAAAGCGACCGGAGTACTTGCCGTTGTGGCCATTATGGCTGCCGCACCGGCTGTGGGCATTCTGTTACCGACAAATGACTATGCGAAATCATCCATGCGCGGCGGCTCGGAACTCGACGTGAAGGATGGCGAAAAAGCCTCGGGCCTTGACACAGAGTACGCCTTTGCATGGAGCTATGGCAAGGCCGAGAGCCTCACACTGCTCGTCCCCAACCTCTACGGCTCGGCATCGAACAGCAACGTAGGCACAGACAGCGAACTTTACAAAGCCTACCGCAATATCATGATTGACGGTTATGCCGATATGGTGCTGGAGCAGAACCCTGGTGCAAGCAGGAGAGACGCCGTGCGCTACATAACGGGCAACCGCGAAATAATGAGAGAGATAAATGGCGACGCGGCAAATTTTGTCCGCTATGCACCTACATATTGGGGTGAACAGCCCGGAACATCAGGCCCGGTATATGCCGGCGCAATCGTATGCTTCCTGTTTGTGCTTGGCCTCATCATAGTACGTGGCCCCGAGAAGTGGTGGTTGCTTGGTGCAACAATCTTCTCGCTAATACTTGCTTGGGGAAGCAACATGCCAGGCATCAACAACTTCCTCTTTGAGTACATGCCGCTCTACAACAAGTTCCGCGCTCCATCCATGGCACTGGTGGTCACAACACTCACAATGTCCACACTTGCAATACTCGCCGTAAAACGTTTCCTCGAGGATGCAAAAAGTGACATCAAGCTGTCAAAGGCTCTCTACATTGCGCTTGGCATAACAGGCGGCCTGACACTGCTCTTTGCCGCAGTACCCGACGTATTCTTTGACTTCACATCAACCGCCGACGCACGCTTTGCACAAATTCCGGGCCTGCTCGATGCCATGATACTACAACGACGCAGTATGCTGGTGAGCGATGCATGGCGCTCATTCGCGTTCATTGCGGCAACGGCAGCGCTCATGTGGGCATACACACGATACAATCTCAAACAGACACTTTTCATAGCCGTGCTCGGAGTGTTGTTCCTTGTCGATATGTGGCCGGTTTGCAAACGCTTTGTAAACGACGACAAGTTCATGCCCAAGAAGGAGACAACAGCAATACGCGACACTGCAGCCGACAAGGAGGTAAGGAGACTGGCCGGCAACGACCCACACTACCGCGTCTTCAACCTCACTGACCACAACGGCCCTTTCAACGAGGCATTCACATCCTACAAGCACAAGTCGATAGGCGGCTACAGCCCTGCAAAGCTGGCGCGTTACCAGGATATCATTGAAAGATACTTGAGCAAGTTCAACATGAACGTCATTTCAATGCTCAACACCCGCTTCTTCATCACCCCCGACGGGGTACAGGAGAACTACGATGCCTTTGGCAACTGCTGGTTTGTGGATAATATCGAGTGGGTAAACAACGCCAAGGAGGAGATTGCAGCCATTGAGAACGTTGACAAAAATACCGCATATATTGACAAGGCATGGCTGAAGAATATTGACTCACCCGAGCAGTACAACAATGCCTCACCTGGCATCATAACAATGACCGAGTACCGCAACCCGGGAAACATCATCTACAAGAGCAACAGCACAGCACCTAAAATGGCTGTTTTCTCCGAGGTCTATTACAAGACCTGGAAGGCATACATCGACGGTAAGGAGGTTACCCCAATCCGCGCCAACTATGTACTGCGCGCACTGCCCATCCCTGCTGGCGAACACACCATTGAGTTCAAGTGCGTCGATGAGCTGATGATAAAGAGCCACAACTGGTCGACATACATGACAATTGTAGTAGGCATTGCCATGCTTGCACTTGCAGGCTTCGGCATCTATCGCAGAATGAAAAACGAGAAGTAAATTATGAGCAGACAACCGAAATTCTCCATAATAACCATCACTTACAATGCAGCATCGGTCATTGAACCCACGCTGCAGAGCGTGCTGGCGCAGACGTATACCAACTACGAATATCTGCTCATAGACGGCGGTTCAAAGGACGACACCGTTGCAAAGGCAAAGGCAAGCGGCATTGAGTTCGCACACATCGTGAGCGAACCCGACAACGGGCTTTATGACGCCATGAACAAAGGCATATCCCTTGCCACGGGCGACTACCTCTGTTTCCTGAATGCAGGCGATGCCTTCTATGCCCCCGATACACTGCAGACTATCGCTAATGCAGCAATGGCCGAGAAGACACTGCCCGATGTGCTATATGGCGAGACTGCCGAGGTTGACGAGGAACGTAATTTCGTGCGTATGCGCCGCCTGCAGGCACCCAAGGAGCTTACATGGCACAGCTTCAAGGACGGAATGATGGTGTGTCACCAAGCCTTCTATGCCAAGCGCGAAATAGCCCCCATGTACGACCTTAAATATCGCCTTTCGAGTGACGTCGACTGGTGCATAAAAGTTATGAAACAAGCTGAAAAGCTCGTTAATGTAAACGCCACCGTGGTGAATTATTTGCAAAATGGGTTATCTTTGCAACACCACCGCGCATCATTGAAGGAGCGTTTTTGGATAATGAGCAAGCACTACGGTCTGTTGCCCACAATAGCCCGCCATCTGTGGTTCGTTATCCGCGCAGTGATAAAGAGATAGGATTTTTAAGGACTCTTCCTGCACTTTATTCCGTAAGGATGACAAAAAACACCTGACCTGTCATTCTGAACGCAGTGAAGAATCTTTAAAAGCAGTCCATTTAAATATGAAACAAACCATAAAAACTTATAACCATGTTTTCTAAAGAGACTTATATCGCACGCCGTCAGGCGTTGAAGGAGAAGGTAAGCAGCGGTCTGTTGCTGTTCCTGGGTAACAACTTCACCGGAATGAATTATGCCGACAACGCATATCACTTCCGCCAGGACTCTTCTTTCCTCTATTATTTTGCATCGGACTATGAAGGCCTTGCAGCCATCATTGACATCGACAATGACAAGGAGATTATCTTTGGCGACGAGCTTACAATTGACGCCATCGTGTGGACCGGCGTACAGCCAACCATCAAGGAGAAGTGCGAGCGCGTGGGCATCACCCTCACACGTCCAATGGCCGACCTTGCCACATACCTCAAGGATGCACAGGCAAAAGGCCAGGAAATCCATTTCCTGCCACCATACCGCGGCGAGCACCAGGTATGGTTGCAGGAGCTTCTTGGCATCAACCCCGCCGAGCAGGCAGCCAAGGCATCGTTGAAGTTTGTAAAGGCAATCATTGCTCAGCGTAACTACAAGAGCGAGGAGGAGATTGCACAGATTGAGGAGGCTGTTAACGTTTCGGTAGACATGCACTGCGCTGCAATGCGTGCCGTACGCCCCGGAACAACCGAGGCACAGATTGTAGCCGCCGTTCAGGCCGAGGCGCAGAAGCACAACTTTGGTCTCTCTTTCCCAATCATTGCAACCATCAACGGCCAGACACTGCACAACCATGCATATGGCACAGCACCATTGAAGGATGGACAGATGCTGTTGCTCGACAGCGGTTGCGAGAATGCAATGCACTATGCAGGTGACCTCACAACCACCATGCCTGTAGGTACACACTTTACCGAACAGCAGCGCACTGTGTGCAACATACTGCGCCGTGCCCACCTCACAGCAACAGAGAACCTGCGCCCCGGCATCGAATACCGCGAGGTGCACAAACTCGTTCTCACCGAGATTGCAAAAGGTATGATTGACCTTGGACTCATGAAGGGCGACCCTGTTGAGGCATCTGTTGCCGGTGCAACATGTATGTTCCTCCCCCATGGCCTTGGACACATGATGGGACTCGATGTCCATGACATGGAGAACCTTGGCGAAGTGAATGTGGGTTATGAAGAGGGCCGCACAAAGAGCCCGCTCTTCGGTTGGAAGTCACTGCGCCTTGCAAAGGCTCTTGAACCGGGCTTTGTGTTCACAGTTGAGCCGGGAATCTACTTTATACCAGACCTTATTGACAAATGGCGTGCCGAGAAGCTGTTCACCGACTTCATCTGCTACGACAAGCTCGAGAGCTGGAAGACATTCGGCGGTATGCGCGGCGAAGAGGATTGGCTCATTCTTGCCGACGGCGCACGCCGCTTGGGCAAGTACAAACCTATGTCGCCCGAGGAGATTGAGGCAGAACGCAACAAGTGATATAATTATTAAAATCAATGAGGGTGACCCAAAAGTAAAAAGGGTGACCCTCTTTGCTTTTTATTAGTTCAACACCTATCTTTCAGTTGGATAATAAAAAATATAGCTATTCTTTTGAAAAACAAAGGAATAGCTATTGTTTGTTTGGGAAATTTTTA
>JAZRGF010000411.1:0-7134 GCA_045644005.1 Bacteroidaceae bacterium
CACATCAATGGGTATGACTCCGCTTGCAGGCCTTATGATGGGTACACGCAGCGGTGATGTTGACCCGGGTATCTTCCCATACGTTATGGACAAGACAGGTCTTGACATGCAGGGTATGATTGACATGCTCAACAAGAAGTCTGGTGTTGCAGGTATCACAGGCATTTCATCGGACATGCGCGAGGTTAAGGCCGCTGCCGATGAGGGCAACAAGCGTGCACAGCTTTCAAACACAATGAACTTCTACCGTATAAAGAAGTACATCGGTGCTTACGCTGCTGCCATGGGCGGTGTTGACGTAATCATCTTTGCAGGCGGTGTAGGCGAGAACCAGCAGGATTGCCGCGAGGCTGCACTCGAGGGTCTTGAGTTCCTTGGTGTAAAGCTCGACAAGGAGGTGAACAACAAGATGCGTGGCGAAGAGGCTGTGCTCTCAACTCCAGACTCAAAGGTCAAGGTATTGCTTATCCCAACCGACGAGGAGATGATGATTGCAAGCGATACATACGAGATTGTAAAGGCAATGAAGTAATCATTCCCTACAATATACAAAGAGCGAAGCCTTTCCATGCGGAGAGGCTTCGCTCTTTGTTTTTTACTATAGCCTTATACCTCTTCTGTTGGAGTGGTCACCTCTTCACTCTCCGGCGCCACCGAACGCGCCTCACTCTTTTTAAGGAAATCGAGCATATAACGCGCCTCGCCAAGCAAATCCTCGGCTCTCTTCACAGCGTGTATTGCGCGAGAGAGTTCATATGCTTTACGTATGGCAGCCGCATCGGCCGGGCGCAAGGTGTAATTGGCCTTTCCGTTGGCACCCGACAGCTCAACCTCTATTGCACCTTCGGTCAGAAGAACAAATCCTATCAGACCGCCATCCTCGCCATACTTGTAGTCGCGGCGCTCGTTATTCACACCAAGATCCTTGTAATTCCTCTCCAGGAACGGCTTGTCGCATGACACATATGCATCACCCGATGAAAGTTTAACACACTTGTGCCTTATGCTCTTCCCACGGTAGAAAGAAGTGAGATACATTGCACCATCCTCGTGCACGCTTGCACGCAGGAAGTTGTTGTAGACATTCTGCGCCATAGCCTGCGAAGGCACGGTGTAATAACCTTTGTTCTGGTAACGCTTGTCAAAACTGAAGTCAAACTCCGCGGCTATTGAGTCGCGCGTTGCTGTGAGCGACTGCAGCGCATCCTCATAGAACGCGACATTGCGTTCGCACTCCTTTTTCATGGCCTCGCGGCGCAGTTTCTCGGCCTCGCGCAGTGTCTTGTAAGCCTTTGGCGATACAATCTTTATACTGTCGATAAGCATGCGCGTAGTGTTGTAATTTCCACTTTCATACTCTACACGCGCACGGGAAAGCAGCGCCTCGGCCGGGTCCTCAACCTTTGACACACAAGAGGCAATAAAAAATGCCACAAAGGCCAGCATTGCAATTTTGCAGGTTTTTATAAAATTCCCCATAATCGGTGATTCATGTTTCTACAAAAGTAGCATTAATTATCGTTATTTGTGGCATAGCGTGTGTTTTTTTGCCCATCGGCCTATTAATTGAACAGTTTTAACTACTATCTTTTTATTTATAATGTCAAATTGGGTATCTTTACAAACACAAAAATGAAAAACAATGTATAAGCCGACACGAGAAGAACTTTGCAGACTGCTTGATACCCCTATTTTCCGCAAGATTTCGGAAACAGCCGATGAATTGGGCATGGAATGTTATGTCGTTGGCGGATATGTACGCGATATATTCCTTGAACGCCCATCGACCGACATTGACGTGGTGGTTGTGGGCAAAGGTATTGAAATGGCACGAGCTTTCAGCAAGAAACTGGGCAAAGGCGCACACCTTGCAGTATATGCGAACTTTGGTACGGCACAGGTAAAATACAGGGAACACGAGATTGAATTCGTAGGTGCCCGCAAGGAGAGCTACAGCCACGACTCGCGTAACCCCATTGTGGAGGACGGCACTCTGGAGGATGACCAGAACCGCCGCGACTTCACCATCAACGCAATGGCAATATGCCTGAACGGCCACCGCTTTGGCGAGCTTGTAGACCCGTTCGACGGAATGCTCGACCTTGAGGACCGCATAATAAGCACCCCGTTGGAGCCGGGCATAACATTCAGCGATGACCCGCTGCGCATGATGCGTTGCATACGCTTTGCCACCCAGCTGAACTTTCACATTGAAGAGGAGACATTCCAGGCACTTTGCGACAACAAGGAGCGCATAAAGATTATCTCACGCGAGAGAATCAATGACGAGCTTAACAAGATTCTGCTCTCGCCAGTGCCATCAAAAGGATTCATAGAGCTCGACCGTTGCGGCCTGCTCGAAATAATATTCCCGCAACTAACGGCAATGCAGGGTGTCGAGACCCGCAATGGCTACAGCCACAAGGAGATGTTCTACCACACCCTGGAGGTGCTCGACAACACAGCCAAGCACACCAATGACTTGTGGCTCCGTTGGGCAGCATTGCTGCATGACATAGGCAAACCAAAGACCAAGCGTTGGGACCCCGTACTCAAATGGACATTCCACAACCACAACATCGTGGGAGAGAAGATGGTACTGAAACTGTTCCGTGACTACAAGATGCCACAGAACGAAAAGATGCGCTACGTGGCCAAACTTGTTTCACTGCACATGCGACCCATTGCCATTGCCGATGACGAGGTGACCGACTCGGCTGTACGACGCCTGCTTTTCGATGCCGGCGACGACATTGACGACCTGATGATACTGTGCGAGGCCGACATCACTTCAAAGAACGAGGTACGCAAAAAGCAGTTTCTGGGCAATTTCCAGATTGTGCGCCAGAAGCTCAAGGATATTGAAGAGAAAGACCGCATACGCAATTTCCAGCCCCCCGTAAACGGCGAGGAGATAATGCGCATCTTCAACCTTGCACCATGTGCCGAGGTAGGCACACTCAAAAGCGCCGTAAAGGACGCCATCCTCGACGGCATTATCCCCAACGAACACGACCCCGCACTGCAATACATCCTTGAGTGTGCAGCAAAAATGGGATTAACACCATGTAACAGCTAAAGAACAGACTATGAAAAAAGCCCTCTTTCTACTTACCGTCATATTTGCCGTTACCAAACTTACGGCACAGGAAATATCGTATGCCCAATACATGGAACGCGTATTCGAGAACAACATTGCGCTCACGGCAAAGAGGATGGACATTGAGATTTCCGATGCATCAGCAGAGAGCAGCAGGGTGTACAACGACCCCAGCTTAGCACTCACATACACCAACAACGAGGATTGGAGCAAGGGCTTGGGACAAGGCATTGAGCTGGAACTGGGCAAGACATTCACCTTCGGTGTACGCCGTAGCCGCATAGACCTTGCCGAGAGTGAGCGCCGACAGGCCATTGCGCTGTTGGAGGAGTATATGCGCAACTTCCGTGCCGATGCCACCATTGCCTATCTTGAGCATCTGCGCGCAAAGATGTTGTTTGCCGAAGCGACCGAAATACACAACGACCTTTGCGAGGTTGCCACAAACGACAGCCTGCGCTACCTGCGTGGCGACATAGCAATGAGTGACTGGCTCGAGAGCCGCATGGCACAGGGTGTAGCAAAGAATGCAATGCTCGCTGCCGAGGCCGAGCTCATGAACAGCGCTATAAAATTGGGCTATTACATGGGTGACATGGATGGTGCAGAACTGTTGAGCGGCAAAGGAACATTGGAAATCTCAAACCAGGCCGCCGATCTTGTACACTACACAGCCACAGCTTTGGAACACCGTGCCGACCTTGTTGTTGCACTTGGCAATGCCGACATAGCCGCCGCAGCCCAAAAGTTCAACAAGGCACAGCGCCGTCCCGAACTGGATGTAGTGCTTGGTGCAACATACAACATCGCCGACCCCAATTTCACAACCATAAAGGCAGGCGTTGCCATGCCTTTGAAGTTCTCAAACCTTAACAAAGGAGCACGCCTTATGGACGAGCTGTTGGTAAAACAGGCAGATATTGAAGTTGAGGAAGCGCGCCTTATGGTGACCGCCGAGGTGATGCAGGCATACAACAATTTCAAATATGCAAACAGACAGAGCGAGACCTTCTCGAGCAAAATGCTCAGCGACATGCAACAGGTAGTAGAGAGCAAAAGGAAGGCATACGAAATTGGGGAAATACCGTTTCTTGACTACCTCATGGTACAGCGCAACGAAAGCGAAATGCGCGGAGAGTATATCAATGCCCTCTTTGGCAAGGCCGTTGCATGGGTGGAACTGCAACGCGCAGTGGGTATAGAACTCAAATACGGAATACATGAATAATCAGACATACAATAAACAACAAACGCGACATTGATAGGTGTCGCGTTTGTTGTTTATTGTATCGAGCAATCAGACATCCTTACTCTCGCCTTCTATAAAGTATTTGCGTTCTATGGTCTTGCCGTCAAGGACAACGTAGGCGAATGTTGATATCCAGTCACCCAGGAATATGCAACGCGAGTTATCGCCAAGCGGGATATCCACATCGATGTGACGGTGACCGAAGATAAAACAGTCGACCGACGAGTGTTTCTCAAGGTATTCACGTGCAAAGATTATGCAATGCTCCTTCTCCTCGCCAAGATATGGTGTATCCCCCTTCTGCTTGTGCTTCATCATGCTGTGCTGAGACCACCTGTGCCCCATCCATATACTCCAGTTTGGATGCAGCATTGAGAACATACAACGCAGCAGACGGCTGCGGAACATGGCACGCATTATCCTGTACCCCCTCTCTTTCGAGAACTCGTCGCCATGTGCAAGAAATATCTCATTGCCATACAGCTCCACAAGGCAAGGCTCACGGTGTATTGTCATTCCGCACTCCTTTTCGAGGTAATCGAGACACCACTGGTCGTGGTTGCCGGCAAAGAAGTGTACCTCCACTCCCCTGTCAGTAAGTTCAGACACCTTACCCAGGAAACGGGTAAATCCCTTGGGTACCACATAACGGTGCTCGTACCAGAAGTCGAACACATCGCCAAGCAGATACACGGCCGCAGCCTCGTTCTTTATCTTGTCGAGAAACGAAACAATGCGGCGCTCGTGGGTACGGCGGTGCTCAATAGCCCATGAGCCGAGGTGCACATCAGAAAGGATATATATCTTTTTCATAATAACAGGGAAGATATTCTGTACTTACACGGCACTTGTCAAAGCAGACCAAGTTCAAGTTTTGCCTCCTCGGTCATCAGTTCCTGGCTCCACTCTGGTTCAAAGACAAGATTGAGGTTCAACGCCTTGACACCATCAATGGACTCAACCTTCATCCTCACATCCTCCATCATGAAGTCGGCTGCAGGACAGGTAGGTGCAGTCAGGGTCATGTCAATATCCACCGTGAAGTCATCACTTACTTCAATGCGGTAGATGAGCCCAAGGTCATATATATTGACAGGTATTTCAGGGTCATACACTGTCTTTACCATCTCTACTATTTTCTCTTCTATTTCAAACTTTTCCATATCATCAACACTTTTTCAGAGGCGGGCCTCATCGTTATAACTGAAGTATGCACCATCGGTGAGCACAATGTGGTCGAGCAAGCGTATGTTCATTATCCTGCATGCCTGCGCAAGCGAATCGGTGAGCTTGTCATCGTCGCGGCTTGGCTTTGTATTGCCCGACGGGTGGTTGTGGCACAAGGCAATTGTTGTGGCGCGCTTCATTAGAGCCTCACGTATCACCAAACGTATATCCACCATTGTAGCTGTGAAACCACCTGTACCAATGAGCACATGGTCAATAACGCGGTTCATACGGTTCAGCAGCAGTACATAGCAGCGCTCCACAGGCGAATCACACAGGATGGGATGGAAGTAACGGTAAAGGTCGAGCGACGATGTTATGCATGGCTGCTCTCCCTCATTACCCTCGCGACGTTTCCAAAGCTCGCAGGCCGCCACAATACTTATGGCCTTCGCAGGACCAATGCCCCTGAAAGTACACAAATCATCGACCGACAGCCTTGAGAGTTCCGAAATGCTGTTGCCACACGAAGCAAGGACACGTTTCATAAGATCCACAGCGCTCTCCTCGTCATTGCCCGAACCCACCAGAATGGCCAACAGTTCCGACTTGCTCAGCGTTGAGATACCATTCTTTATGGCCTTCTCGCGCGGACGGTCATCCACCGCCCACTCCTTGATGCTCTTCTTCTGCTTTGTATCTTCCCCGGTCATCAGCCTCGGTTATATATTTTAGTAAGACTCTTTTTTGTTTCAAGCGGTTGCCCAAGTATCATCTTGAACCACAATGCCTTCAAGAACCCTGTTCCATAGCCCGCAATCTGCACTGCAGCAGCAACTACAGAAAGCAACGCCACCTTCAGGCTCTTGTTCTTCAGCAGCGAATCAGTAAATATCAGCAAAGCATACAGCAATGGCAGCAGCAACAGCCAAGGGCAGAAAACTGATGCCACAAGCAATGCCACTCCCAAAACGAGCAATAGAGCCGGTGCCGTGTGTACAATCTTCAACGAGCCCGGATGCAGTATCTGCAACCATATCCTCGCCTGACCAAAGTTGTTCACCTGCTTGTAGAAGCGGCTCATGTCAATGCGGCGCTTATGGTACACGAAGACAGGACGTATAAGGCGGATTTTGAAACCGGCATTGCGTATGCGTATGCTCAGGTCGATATCCTCACCCATCATATCCTTGAAATCGCCCACCGTGTCATACACTTTCTTTGAAAGGCCCATGTTGAATGTTCGGGGACAGAACTTCTCCATCACCGCCTTGCCGCCACGTATGCCGCCTGTTGTCCAGAACGATGTCATCGCATGGCTCACGGCCTTCTGCATGTCCGAGAACGAGTCATCGGCAGCATCGGGTCCACCAAAGCAATCGGCATAATCCGCAGCCATTTCGGCCTCAAGCGTCTCAAAATATGTAGGTGGCAGAATGACATCCGAGTCAAAGAACAGCAGATAGTCACCATTAGCCCTCTGCATACCGTAGTTGCGTGTCTCGCTACGGCCGGAGTTCTCTTTGTAGTAATAGTGGATAGTAAAAAAAGAACGATAGTGACCAAGCAAATGGTCACATCGTTCTTTTGAGCCATCCTCTATAATAAGCAACTCAAA
>JAZRGF010000412.1:0-6930 GCA_045644005.1 Bacteroidaceae bacterium
TTGATACCTACAACCTGAATGTCGTTAGCGAAGTTCTTCACTGCTGCACGGAACACCATACGGCCGATACGACCGAAACCGTTAATACCAAGTTTAATCATTTCTTTAAAATTTAATTAAAACGTTTATAATTAAAAAAAACTCAATTATCCATTACCAAGTGGATTTGCTCATCCACAGTTGCAATATTCGGCCGAGCGGCATGCTACCATAACCAATGCCGCAAGTACAAGGAAAAACATCAATTTTGCAGTTTTCATACTATTCCAGCCTAATATCATCAATATTCACTATGCGATGGCATTGCATTTGCAACGAGCGCCGCCTATCTTCGCACAGTTTTACTTTGTCAATGATAGTGCCAGCGAGTGAAACGCAAGCTTGCTTGAACGTTTTGCAACGAGCGCAGCCTATCTTCGCAAAGTTTTTACTTTGCAATGATAGTGCCAGCGAGTGAAACGCAAGCTTGCTTGAACGTTTTGCAACGAGCGCAGCCTATCTTCGCAAAGTTTCACTTTGCAAATTTAACAAAATGTTTTCACATATAAAACATCAAAAGCAGTTAAAAAATAAAAGTTTTTAATAAAAACCCTATTTATTTGCCCTATCGGGTGTCTCCACAACCAAAGGCGCCCGTTTTTTATGGCCTTATGTAGACCTTGCAGCCGTCAACGATGTAGAATCCCGGAACCGTCACACGCTCTACACGACGGCCATAGATATCGTACACAACCACGGTATCGTCACGTTCCACAACGGCACCCGGTTCAATGCCTGTATAATCAAGTTCGGTCTTTTCAATAACAAACCTTGCATTCTGGGCCGATGCGTCATCAACAAAGCCCAGCTTCTGCGAGAGCTGGCTATGACGGCCCAGAACAAGCGGCGTCGCATATACCGGCGAGAGCAGACATTCACCACTCTCAAGAACCGTAATATTCCACTCTGTCACACATCCGGGAGCGTCCCTTTCAACACTCCACACGCGGCCTTCGCCGGCCTGCATTACACCGTTCCATGCAGGATTTGTGCCAAGCACCTTGCCATCGCCCTGCTGTGGGCAGATATAGTAACGTCCTACATCGGTGCCACGCATGAAATACCATGCCTGGCAAAGGCGGTCGTCATGGGAAGCGGCAAAGGAGACAAGGTTCAACGGTGCGGCATCGGCATCGTACATATTAGGTGTTGCGGCAAGTTCATACTCAAGAGGAGCGTTGCCGGCAACCAAAACAATGCGGTAGAAGACCGGGGAGTTGATATCAGGAGTAAACTCCACCGGAAGCGGTGTAGCCAAAGCACGGCGCAAGGTGTCGGCCATCAACTGCAGTTCGGCAGTACATTTCTCAAGTTGCGTTGCGCTTGATGCACTCTCCAACACTCTCGCGGCCTTGGCAAGAAGAACCTCGGCATCGCCGGTATACAATGGGAGCCATGTACCTTCGGGGTCGGCAGTGTCAATCTTCGTAAGCCCGAATTCCGAGAGGCAGAAGAAATATTGTCCGTTGTACTGCAGATGTGTTGGAGGACATGTGTGACCCTCGACAAAGCAATCGGACTCTGTCACCGTAAAGCGCAGATAGCGGTAAGCCTTGCCACACGAAATGGTATCGGAAACAAAATTCTCTTTTATGCCCGTCTCTGCAGCATCACCCACACGCAACATGACATCAACAATGCATCCGTCAGTGTCGGCAATGGTGCCGCCGAAGTTGCTGTTGTTGTCGCCCTTGGGGTCAATGCTGTTCCAGTCGACCTTATAACGCATGCGATAGATACCAGGTGCTGTCGGTGCGGCGAAAGAAGGCGGATTAATAGCATTGCGACCATCGCCCGAGATATAGTCCCCAAGGCTGTTCAGGCCACTATCCTCGTTGGTCTCGCTTCCATAGAAAGAGTATGCGACAATATCACCACGCGGAATGTTACCGTCCATGTATGTCTCAAAGCCATTCTTGTCGGCATCTATGTATATGTATCCATGCATCCAGCTCCAATTTCCATCTGTCACAAACGATGCTGTCACCGTTTCGCCGGGGAGAACATTGAGCACCGTTGTTGCAGTCATGTCGTTGTAGAGGCGGTCGGGGCTGGTCAAATCCACCGTCTGCATGCCACAGCCGGGACTATGAAGCTTGATTGACGCTATCTTGCGGCCTTTCTTCACCACATCGGCAAAGTTGGAGTTCAGCGAGTAGTCGGCATTGCTTCCCGCGCCGTCACCGGCCAGTTCCTGCCTGCCGAGTGTGAGTATTGTCTCAAAGCCTGCACCGTCGTTACTGCCGGACACCACCATACCGGTGGGTATTGCATGAGGCAAGCCCTCGCGCAGTGTGTAGTCAAAACAGAAATCCGACAGCGAATTGCCGTTACCCATATCCACTTGCAAGAAATGTTGCTCGGCAACCGGTGTACCACCCCAACGGCTATGGAAATAAGTTCCCGCAGAGCCATCAATCAACGCCGGCAAACCGCCACCGTCCTTTGCTGCGCCACCGGCATTGTGCTCGGCATTCGATGAAATATAATATGGTGCCGATTGGTCTGTACATTGCAACTGCACTTTACCGACGGTAGTGTTGCCCTTGAGGATTGCGTTAACCTCATTCATCACAGCAACCAGTGCCAGGCGTGCGCTCTTCAATTGTGTATCGTTACCCATGTCATACACCTTTTTCAAAGCGAGATAGTGCGTATATAGTTCTGCATACATATTCACATACTCATTGTATGACGCATTACCAATAGCCTGCGCGTTGCCCACTGAACGGCACACGGCAACAAGCTCCTGTTGTTCAACAAGGCCAACATATTTCTCACTTATGCCACTCACCGACGCATTGCTGCCGAATGTAGCACCTGTAGCAATCTCCTCGACAAGCCACTTAACACTCTGCAACATAACCTCCATATCCAGGCGCGCATCATCGGCATCACTCAGCACTGCAAGCCTCATGTTCCAATGTGAAGCATCGGCATCCTTGTTCCAACCCACAACGTTCTTTGCAGCGTCAAGGTGCAGATAATGCGACACTCCACCTATTACAACACTCCTGTCATCGCACAACTCCACACTGAACACCCCAGCCGAAGAGGTAGACGACTCACTTGCATAGACCTGACGGCTTGCAGCATTGAGCACCCCCATGTAACGGTTGTTGCTGCGGTTCTTTATATAATATGAACCTGCACCGGCAGCCTTCTCAAATGTCCAGCATGCAACATCACCGTATGGTACAGTCTTTCCGTCAACCTCGTTATTGCTGCCAAGATACATGTAATACCCTTGATACATAACATTATCGAGCATGTACACAGCACCATCGTTTATTCCGATGCGAGCTTTGTCACCAAGCTGCTCAAGCGCAGCAATCTCGGCAGTGAGCTTGTCGATATACTCCATGTACTCAGCTGCCACTCGTTTGTCGTGAACAGCAACAGCCTTGTCATACAACAACATTAGTCCCTGTGTATATATAGGACTGTAGTACCCTACCCGTTTGTACGATGTATCGACATATTTCTTTATCTCGTTTACCTTGTCAATCATGGACTTGAGCATCACCCTCTTGGCCTCGTCGCCGGTGGCCTCGTTCACATTCTTTGCTACAACGACCGACTGGTCGGCACCGATGACCTTTATCTTGCATGCGCCGCTCTTTATGGCCTCCATGGTAGCAGCATCAACCTGCAGTTGCACGTCGTTATAGAAGGCATGCATATTACCCGACCATTCGAGCAGCACGCCCACGGCACCCTGTCCGCCGGCCACCTTTACCACATTATCACTCTCCTGCACCCACACGAACTCAGCGCTTACGGGCCGCGGGTTGGCATAACCGGTATACTGTCCCATGCTGCCGGTCTTTAGCGCACCATCAGACCACTGCTTGCTGTGCGAGGGATATTTTTTACTCTTGACATCGCCAATGCGGTCCTCAATAAACAGAATGGAATAGTTCTTGCGGTAGCCATAGCCGGCTACCTCGTTCTTTGCTGCATTGATGTCGCTTTGCTGGCTAATGACATTGTAGTCATAATAGTCGGTTATGGAAGTCTTGCCGAACGGGACAAAGAATCCCCAAGCCTCAAAGAACGGTGTCAAATCCTCCCCTGCTGCACGGCAGGCATATTTGTAGAACTTGAGCGACTCGCCCGAGGTGTAGACATCACCCACATTCGACTCGCGTATTGCCATCGGGTCGTTGCGCAGATACTCAAACAGTTTTGGGAAAAAGTTCCTGTTACGGCCGGCGGCATGATAGTAGAGCCACAGTTGGTAGAACATTCTCATTCTTGAATCGGAGTTACGGAAGTGCCATGCAGTGCCGTTGCGGTGAGCCGCGCAGTTGTCGGCAATGGTGCCGCCGCGTGTGTGGAAATAATCCTGATAGAAAATTGCCACATTAGAGAAGAGGTTATTGCTGACCTCGGTAGTACCAACCATGTTTATGGCATTCTGGTTAGAGTGTCCGAACTCATGCGCACAGACCCATATATAACTCGAGCGCTCCATTGCATCGCCACGGAGCATACCCTCGCCGTGCGCAAACTGTATGCGGAAAGGCATCTGGGTATATGCGCCTATTGTCGGCAACGAATGCACGAGCTGGCGGTTATTGAAGGAGCGCGAGAAGTCCGATGTATATGTGTGCAGTCCCAACGGGTCGGCAGCCATCTCTGCAGCCGATGAGATACCCATCACCATGTGCTGTGTGGCACCAATCAGGTCCCACATGTCGAGCGCACGGTCAATGGATGACGCGCTATTGTTCTTGAAGACGGTCTCCCAACTGGTGCGGTAAACAAATTTGCCGCCAAGGACATCGTAATACTCCATGCCGAGTTTGGAAGCGTTGCTGCTGAGCTCGCTGTATATGGCAGCATCGTTCATGGAACGGTCATACATTCCGTTGATATTTCCACCCTCAATGTGCACCTCAATGTCGGGATAGTTGGTCAATGGATAGCTGCTGCTTTGGCTGTTAACGGCATATATGAGATAGAGCATTGTCTTGTCGCCATAGAACGGCACGACATTAAGGCCCGTGGTAAGCTGCACAGGGTTGCTTCCTGCAATGGTGGTCAAATAGTCCTTGCTGTTATGGTTAAGCCCTGCAAGATAAAGAGCAGAACCTTGGTTTATGTTACCTTTTACCATTATATATAACATATTCATGTCGCCGGCATAGATACCAGTCGGGTTGTTCATGTTGGAGTATGCACCCACCTTGACAACTTTGCTAATCTCCTCGGCAACCGAATGTGGTTCAATGGCCTGCACCCTGAAACGCCTTGCGGCAGCACTTGTCCATGAGACACTGCTGTTGTTCCTGTTCGTCTCGGCCCAATTACCATTGCACACCTTTAGAGCCATCTCCTTGAGTTCCTGCGGCAGAGCCTTATAGGCCGATGACGCAAGCAACGCGCTCTGCGATTTGTAGGCACTGCGCAGTTCGGTGCAGAGATTGTCGGTAAACAAGGTATTCAGGTACCCCTGGAACTCATCCTTGCGGTTTGCCATGTTCTCGAAATCGGCCAACTTATTCCACTGCGCCTGCACATCGACACCTGAGACAAGTTCAATGCTCCACAGCGAGGCATCGGCCGAACCCATCCAGCTCACGCAGCTACCCTCGGCATTGCTGTGCAGCTTGTCGTAATAGTAATCGGCGTTTCCCGTCTTCTTGTTCTCGGCACCAAGTGTATAATATCCATCTCTGCTACACTCCCATAGGTCGGTAGTGAAATAGGTGCTCTCGCCATCGTGGCTACCTGTATAAGAACCCGCGTTCTTCACCGTACCCCACGGAGTAGATGAGTTGTTGTTACCTTGCAGATAGCGACCGTTGCCCAGGTTGCGAAGCCTCACCTTGTAACCAACGGGAATGGCATTGTAATAACGTTCCTCGACATACCACAGCTGCGAATAGTCGGCACTGTTGCGGTCGGTACAACTCACCAACGAAGCATTGCTTGCAGCAGCCTTGCCGGTACTGCGGTTAACAAGTTGCACCACCGTACCTTTTGTAAACTGGGCAAACACCTGCTGTGGCATGCACAGCAAAGAGAGAAGGAGTATAACTGTAATAAGGAGAAAACTTCTTTTCATATACATTATAATTAATTATAATCAATTTCCCCTGCACGCACAGGCGTCACAGGAAGAAATACATGCAAACTTAATAATTTTTCATATTTTATCACACCATTTACACATTTTTTATCTATCTTTGCAAAGCAAACAAAACAAATGTCATTTGTAAAGACTATGGGCTTTCTTCAGAATTTCAAAGCCTTCGCAATGAAGAGCAGCGTAATCGGTGCCACCACCGGTGAAGAGAGACAGCGCACATAAACGAGAGTGAAACCATGCGGTTTTCACTCTCGTTTTTTATAAAATATTTGCATTGACACTATTGTTGAAAAAGAGAAAAAAGAGTAATTTCGCGACATTGGAACAAAAGAAATTCCTATAAGATTTATTTTTTTTAGAAATTAAAACAACTTCTAAATATATTCAAGAATATGAAACAGGACATGATTGTAATCCTCGACCTCGGTAGTCACGAGAACACAGTGCTTGCACGCGCAATACGCGCACTTGGCGTCTACAGCGAGATCTACCCACACGACATCACAGTCGATGAGCTCAAGGCTCTCCCCAATGTAAAAGGTATTATCATCAACGGCGGCCCCAACAACGTTATAGACGGTGTTGCCATTGATGTAAACCACGATATCTACAACGCAGGTTTCCCTGTTATGGCAGCAGGCCACGACAAGGCTCTCTGCGAGGTTAAGATTGCCCAGATTGGCAACGACGTAGAGGTTGTAAAAGAGGCAGTGAAGGAGTTCGTCCTCGACACCTGCAAGGCCGAGAAGAACTGGAACATGACAAACTTCGTTAACGACCAGGTTGAGCTCATC
>JAZRGF010000413.1:0-8445 GCA_045644005.1 Bacteroidaceae bacterium
ACGAAGAGGGTCGTTTCCTGCGCCGCGAGTTCTCATACACCCGATTCCAGCAGACACTCATACTCCCCGACGATGCCGACACCGACAAGATTGAGGCAAAGGTGAAGCACGGCGTGCTGCACATTGACATCCCCAAGAAGGCTCACGGCAGCGAGCAGAAGGTCAGTAGAATGATTACGATTGGATAAGATACAGGCGGTGTGCTGTTGCACACCGCTGTTTTTTTTATTATCTTCGCAGGAGACATTAGCATTGTTTTTGGAGATGTCTCCCATGCGGTCGACATGACAGACATTACCACATTGCCGACACAAACACATACAAAAACAAAAAACATAAACACAATGAAAAAAATCTTTTATTCACTTTTAACACTATCGATTATGCTGTCAGGTATCGCGTGTTCAGAGAAAAAGGAGGAGTGCAACAGTCTCCTCAAGGAGAGCAAGGCACCGTTCGGTGCGCCGGAGTTCCACACTTTCAAGGTAGAGGACTACAAAGCCGCATTCGACTACGGTTTTGCCGAGAAACGCGCCGACATAAAGGCCATAATTGAGAACACCGATGAGCCCACATTTGCCAACACCATCGATGCGCTGGAGCTGAGCGGCAAGACACTCGACAGGGTGTCATCAATTTTCTTCACCCTCAACGAGAGCGACAACAGCGATGCTACAACCGAGATTGAGAACTATGTTTCGCCAAAGATGACCGAGCTCAGCGGCTACATTTACATGAACGACACACTGTTCAACCGTATCAAGGCGCTCTACAACAACAGGGAAAAACTTGGCCTTAACGAGGAGCAGAGCATTGTATTGGAGAACTACTACAATGCCTTTGTACGCGGCGGTGCGCTGCTAAGCGAGGCCGACAAGGCGACACTCCTTGATATTGACACCAAGCTGGGCCTGGCTGCAATCAAGTTCGGCAACAACCTGCTAGCCGACAACAAGGCATTCAAGTTGGTGATTACCGACGAGGCCGACCTCAAGGGCCTGCCACAGGATGTCATTGACGCAGCAAAGAGCGAGGAAGGCACTTGGGTATTCACCCTTGACAAGCCAAGCTGCATCCCATTCCTGCAGTATGCCGACAACCGCGAGCTGCGTGAGAAGGTGTACAAGGCATACTACGGCCGCGGCGACAACAACAACGCAAATGACAACAAGGCCGTCATAAAGGAGATTCTCACACTGCGCCAGCAGAAAGCCAAACTGCTCGGATACGAGACATACGCACACTTTGTACTCGACGAGAAGATGGCAAAGACACCCGAGGCAGCACTAGGGCTGTTGATGAACATATGGGAGCCTGCCGTGAACCGCGCCAAGGAGGAGAGAGCCGAACTGCAGAAGATTGCCGACCGCGAGGGCGCCGGTATAAAGATTGAGGGCTGGGACTGGTTCTACTACACCGAGAAGCTGCGCAAGGAGAAGTATGCACTCAACGACGAGGTCATCAAGCCATACTTCAGAATCGAGAATGTACTGCAGGGTGCATTCGACTGCGCAAGCAAGCTCTACGACATAAAGTTCGTGAAGCGCAACGACATCCCTGTATACTATGAGGGCGTTGAGGCATACGAAGTGCTCGACAACAATGACACCCACCTGGGTATCTTCTACACCGACTTCTTCCCACGCGCATCAAAGCGCCAGGGTGCATGGATGACAAACTTCGTCAACCAGCGCAACATCGGTGGCCAGAATGTGCGCCCAATGATTGTAAACGTATGCAACTTCACTGCACCACAGGGCAACACCCCTGCACTGCTAAACATTGACGAGACACGCACGCTGTTCCACGAGTTTGGCCACGCCCTGCACGGCATGCTCACACAGGCACACTACCCCAGCGTTAGCGGCACAAACGTGAAGCACGACTTTGTTGAGCTATTCTCACAAATCAACGAGAAGTGGTCAATCCACCCCGATGTCATGCCCACATTCGCAAAGCACTACATCACAGGCGAGGCAATCCCTGCCGAGCTCATTGAGAAGATGCAGAAGAGCTCGCACTTCAACCTTGGTTTTGAGACTACCGAATTGGTGGCTGCTGCATTGCTCGACATGAAGGCGCACCTCATCGATGACTACACTAATTTCGACTGCAACGAGTACGAGAAGGAGTTGCGCCAGGAGCTTGGCTTCATCCCCGAGATTGAGTACCGTTACCGCAGCACCAACTTCGCACACGTGTTCAGCGGCGGTTACGAGGTAGGCTACTATGCTTATCTTTGGGCCGAGGTTCTTGACTGTGATGCATTCGAGCTGTTCCTTGAGAAAGGCATATTCGATGCAGAGACAGCTGCAAGCTTCAAGCAGCTCATTGAAATGGGTGGCAGCAAGGACCCAATGCGTGAGTACCGCCGTTTCCGTGGCGCCGATCCCAACCCCGATGCACTGCTCCGCGCAAGAGGACTCATTTGATAATAGTCAATTAAATCACCCCCATGAATTGTCATACTGAGCGTAGCGAAGTTTCTCTGTTTACATTGGCATAAAGATCCTTCACTCCGTTCAGGATGACATAATTGCAGGAAAAAGTCTTTGTGTGTAAAGTAGCTTATTTCCTAAAGTCAATCCAAACAAAGCACTATGGAAGAAAGAATAGAAAAAGCAGTAGCCCTGTTCAAGGAGGGTTACAATTGCAGCCAGTCGGTTGTAGCGGCATTTGCCGATATGTACGGTTTCACACAGGAGCAGGCATTGAAGATGGCTGCATCGTTCGGCGGTGGCATTGGCCGCATGCGCCAGACATGTGGCGCGGCATGCGGTCTGTTCCTTGTTGCCGGCCTTGAGACCGGCTGCACCGAGGGGCACAACCCACAGGGCAAGGAAGCCAACTACAAGGTGGTACAGGAACTGGCCGAGGAGTTCCGCAAACGCAACGGCTCACTCATCTGTGCCGAACTCCTGGGACTTGCCAAGAATGCCCCTACCCCAACAACACCCGACGCACGCAACGGGGAATACTACAAGAAACGACCCTGCGTGAAAATGGTTGAAGAGGCAGCGCGCATATGGTGCGAATACCTCGAAAAGAGCAAAAAAGAGCAATAAATATTGATTTTAATGGCAAATGTCATTGAAAATCACGCACTTTTTGTTTGTCATATAAGAAAAAATCAGTACCTTTGCACCCGAAATAGAAAAACGGCCATTTTTATGCTTAATGAGCTAAAACAAAAGCTGTTACAATTTCAAACGAAACTTAATGTCAAATTAAATACTAAAGAACTATGATTGAGAATGCTGGTGCATTTGCAGGCCGTATCTGGACTGCTTTGAACGAGACTGAGGGTCTTACACTTAAGGAAATCAAGTCTAAGGCTAAGTTGAAAGAGAAGGAGTTGTACCTTGGTTTGGGTTGGTTGCTCCGTGAGGACAAGATTTTCACATGCGTTGCAGGTGAGGAGGAGATCTTCGCTCTCAAGTAATTGAAACACTATTCAATTAAAATAATCACGCTTGGCATTGCCAAGCGTCATTTATTTTTAATACCATTCTAAGAAATTTATATTTTACTCTTCATAAGAATTGAAGAATACAAAATTTTAGTACCTTTGTACCATCATTACTTGAAATGGCTGTGCCTTTGAAAGAAGATTACTCTTCCGGTAGCGCGGTTTCAAGTGATTTCATCAGCACTTGAAACGACAGACGGTTGATGTTCATCTTGAACGGACCCGGTTTCAGGTGCTGTTCTTTTTACAACGAACTGTTCAACAATTTTAGTGCCAATCATGGTAACTTCAAAAATAATCCGGCACCGTTGAAAATTGCGAGTAAGCGAATTTCTTGATTAAGCGAGCTTAACGCAAACTTGTTTGATGTTATACTGCGAGTGATAAAGAAATCAACAATGTTAATGTGAAGAAACTTGTTTACACACAAAGCGATCGGAAGCAATTTCAATAACGTTAATTTCACAGCTTGAATGCTACGCTCTGTCGGGATGACAGGTTCGCGATTTGATTTGGCTTATATCAAACTCACGTTACATTACTGCTTTTTTATCCAATCTCCACCACCAACCCATCATATGCAAAACGCACTCCCGCAGGCAGGCACTTCTCAACCTTTGCATGGAGTCCAATGTGATGCATCATATGTGTGAAATATGTCTCACGCGGCGAGAGATAATCGACCACGCGCAAAGCCTCAAGAACAGTCTGGTGACTGCGATGCGGTTTTGAATAGCGCAAGGCATTGATAACAAGCACCTCTACCCCTTTGAGTTTCTCAAGTTCCGATGGTTCAATGCGGCTCATGTCTGTTATATACGCCAACTTGCCAAACCTGTAAGCCACTATTGGCAAAGCCGCATGATACACGCGCACCGGCTCAACCCGAACATCACCGATGACAAACGGCTGCATATCCTCAATGGAATGTAGTTCAATGTTAGGCACACCGGGGTACTTCACCTCGCCGAAGCAATAAGGGAACATGGCACGCACCTGGTTTGCGGTGTCATCATTGGCATAGATGGGGAAAGTGCACTGCGATGCAAAAGGACGCAAATCGTCAATACCGGCAGTGTGGTCGTAATGCTTATGCGTCAACACAAGCGCATCGAGGTGCGAGACATCGGCACGGAGCATCTGCGCGCGGAAATCGGGACCGCAGTCAATGAGAATATTGGTACCCTCGTGTGTGAGCAATGCCGAACAGCGCAAGCGTGCATCACGCGGGTCTGTGGAAGTACACACCTCGCACTTGCACCCCAGTTCGGGCACACCTGTCGATGTTCCAGTTCCTAAAAAAGTGAGCTTCATCATACAAAAAAAGAGTTGTTTTTACCCCTGTGTACTTTGTCATACTGAGCGCAGCGAAGTATCTATGCATTGCACGGTTTCTTGTCGCCGAAATGACAAAACATTATACTACATTAACCTCCATATTGAGGCTTACGCCGAATTTTTCCTTTACCGAAGCAACGACAGCCTGTGCAAAGTCAAGCACCTCGCGGCCAGTTGCACCACCAAGATTCACCACAACTAGTGCCTGATATTTGTAGACACCCACGTGCTCATGGGGTGTCTGTTTCCAGCCGCACTGCTCAATGAGCCAACCGGCCGAGAGCTTGACATCGCCCGTGGGTACCGGATTTTGCGGCATTGCAGGGTACTGCTCTTTAAGTTGCGCAGCCTTTTCGGCAGCAACAATGGGGTTCATGAAGAAGCTGCCGGCGCTGCCAATCTCTGATGGGTTGGGCAGCTTTGCCTCGCGTATCTCGCACACGGCACGGCGCACATTGGCAAGCGTTGCACCGCCAAGTTCATCAACTTTATCCTTGAGGTTGCCATAAGAGAGTTTGAAACAGGCACTCTTCTGCAGCCTGTATGTTACATAAGTAACAATGTGACGGCCTTTTTCGGCACTCTTGAATATGCTGTGACGATAAGCGAAATCGCAATCGGCCTTTGTGAAGGAGCAGGCAGCAGCATCGGCAATGCGCACGGTCTCAACCTTTTCAATTAGGTCGCCGGCCTCCACGCCATATGCTCCCACGTTCTGCACGGCACTTGCACCCACCTCGCCGGGAATGAGCGAGAGGTTCTCCAGTCCGCACCACCCCTGTTCAACGGTGTATGCAACAAGCGCATCCCAATTCACTCCACTGCCCACGCGCAGCAGCACGTCAGTTGCACTCTCCTCAACGACATCAATATCCATTATTGTCGAGTGGAACAGCGTGCCGTCGAAATCGCCCACAAAAAGCAGGTTACTGCCGCCGCCAATGACAAGCGACTTGCCGCTGAAGCCGCCGGCAAGGAACTCCACAAGCGCTACAGACGACGCAAATTCAACAAGGCGCGCAGCCTTGGCTTCAATGCCAAAGGTATTGCGCTCCAAAAGGGAAATATCTGTATATTGCTTTATCATAACTGTTATTTTACAAGATACCACACTGCTATCATGTGACACACCGTGCCAAGCAGGACAAAGAAGTGGAACACGGTGTGGATATATTTAACCTTATGCAGGCTGTAGAAGTCAGCACCGGTGATGTAGGCAACACCCTCGCCCACAACCCACAGAAAGACAGCCAGCGGCACAGCGTTGTAGAACTGTTTCATTGCCACAACAATGGTAAGACCCATGAGAACATAGCACACCGTCTCCAGAATGCTGTGTTTCTTAAGGCTGTAAAGGCTCAACGACGTTCCCACAATGGCGCAGAGCCAGCAGAAAGCGAAGATACCCCATCCCCAGTAACCCACATCGCGCATTGCAATGATTGTTATTGGAGAGTAGCTGCCCGCAATGTACCAATAGATGGCTGCGTGGTCGAGTTTGCGCAACGTCTTGCGCCACTTGCTTTCGGGCGGACAAGAGTGATAGAGGGTCGAGAAGGTGTAGGACGAGAGCATGCCCAGAATGTAGAGCACCATGCTTGCCACCGCCCACGCATCGCCGCCGTTTGTTATAACTTTTGTAAGGAACAGAGCACCTACTGCAATAGCACCAACCACACCCACAGAGTGCGAGATGGCATTCCACCTCTCCTCTTCCACAGTATATTTCTTTGTATCGTCACTCATGATGTACAATTTTATAGGGAATAATGTAGACCAAAACAATTAAATTCGCAAAGTTATCATTTTTCGGGCAAGCCCTCAACAACACTGAACGTATGTAAACCAACGGTCGACGCCCGAAGGGGCAAAAGTCAATGGTTCATATAACCGCGCAGTACATAGATACTTCGCTACGTTCAGCATGACAAAGCAAGCCGGGTCAACTGCTATATTGTCTCCATTTTATAACAGGCTGCATGTATGCCCTATTACTTTGGCAAAAGTAGTAAAAATTTACAAACTTTCGGTTTTAAGCGGGTTTAATAAAACTAAAATAACGGATAGTGAGTTGTCTTTTTTGGGCAAGGCATATAAACTTTTGCCTGCGAGCTATTGACAAGGGCTCTTTATTGTTGTATATTTGCGGCAGAGTGCGAATTATTCGCAGTCAGTTGCAAATGTTTGCAACGCTTGTGGCAACAAATGTCACAGGTTTACTTTTTGTTTAAGGCGTTTACACGCTTTGTTGTCCGCGCAACATAAACTAGCAATTTAAGTTCAAACCGGAAACAAGGTATTGTAGATGCCCTGCAATGGTATTACTCATTCCCAAAGGGAACTTTTCCCAAACGGGAGTGTTGACAATATCGGCGTGGGGCTCTGCATTACTCATTCTGTTTGCGGGGCTTTGCTAGTGCCAGGTTGCGAGTTTGGGTTTTGTGGGCTTCACGCTCTCTTTATACCCACACCAATCCGTGTACCGCCAATAGTTTAACCTTTAAATTACTGTTTTATGGAAAGGTACACAGAGAACTTACGTCTCCCTAAGATTCTTAAATTGACAACATTGCCGGGATGCAGCGAAAGCGAGGAGATGGAGATGATGATGCGCACAATAATGCTGCACACCCCTACAGGAGGCCTGGTTGAAATAATCCCCAACCAGAGCGTAGTGGGGAAAAGATACAAGCAGATGTCTTTCTATGAAAGGAATCCCAAGAGCGTGAACTACAGATACAAGGCCGTCCTGTTGAACAAACCGCACAGCATAAGTGACGAGGCCGGAATGACAGCCATGCATGAAGTGGCAAAATGGTACACTGATTTTGCCAAGGAGGTAGAGCGTATATGCTCGCTGAAATGGGTTGATCACCCCGAGGGGGTATAAGAACAAAATAAAGCAATGATATAGCAATTGACCCAGGATACCTCTGTAATGTCATCCCGACAGAACGCAGTGACGAGGGATCTCCAAAACAAAACATGAGATATCTCCCATACGGTCGATATGACACAAGTGATGAGTTTTGAAGTGTTGGGTCAACATCTATATTAACGTGGGTTCGATATAATCTAAATCAAATTGCGAACCTGTCATCCCGACAGAGCGTAGCGACGAGGGATCTCAAAAACCAAAAAGAGATTTCTCCCTGCGGTCGAAATGACAAAACACGCTAAATTTTAGTATAAATTCTTATATCGAACTCACGTTATATTATTACCTACCCTATTTTATTTTGGACAGGTATTCTGTCTGTTATGTTCAAAAAGAGCCAGGAATAAAAAACTCCTCTGCCCCGATTTGGGGCAGAGGAGTTTGCTTTATAGATTTGTTTGATTCTTCCCTTAGTTACTCAACATAAACCTTCTTGTTACCGATGATATATATACCCTTAGGAAGACCTTGCAGTTTGTTAACACGGCGGCCATCAATGGTATAGACAGGTAAATCTGTTGTTGTAGTTTCCACAACCTCAATTCCTGTTGTATCGTCTACAATGAGAGTGGCATCAACGATAAAACCACCATTGGCAATGATACCATTGCTACCGGTTGGGGTGCCGTCGGCAGCAAGCTGTCCGCCCGGGTCTACACTATTCCAGTCAACCTTGAAGCGAATACGGTAGGTGCCCGAT
>JAZRGF010000414.1:0-1164 GCA_045644005.1 Bacteroidaceae bacterium
GCGCTCAATCTCAAAGAGGAAAGCCTTCAGTCCCTGGCCGCGCTCCTTCTGCTCCTTGGCAAGCTGCTCCTCAATATATGCATAGTCGCGCGGACAACGATAACGGAAAGAGAGATTCTCCATCTCGCGCTTGATGTAGTAGAGTCCAAGACGGTGAGCCAGCGGAGCATAGAAGTAATCCGTCTCACCGGCAATCTTCATCTGCTTGTCGGGGCGCATGCTGTTGAGCGTACGCATGTTGTGCAGACGGTCGGAGAGCTTGATGAGCAACGCACGGATATCGTAGTGCAGCGAGTCGAGCATCTGCTTGTAGTTGTCAATCTGGCTCGACGATTTGGCATTCGCGTTCTTCTTTTTCTTCTTAGTCACCACATTCACCAGAAAAGCCACATCATCACCGAAACGCTCGCTGATATCCTCAACGGTATAAGGGGTATCCTCAACCACATCATGCAGAAAAGCCGCAATGATGGGGTTCGCGCCCAGACGCAGTTCCTCGGCAACAATCCTTGCCACAGCTACGGGGTGCATTATATATGGCTCGCCCGACTTGCGGCGCTGCTGCATGTGAGCTTCACGTGCAAGGGCATAGGCATCACCGATGCGCTGTATATCCTCGGCCGAGAAACGGCGGGCAAGACGCACGAGCAACTCATCGACCTCTTTATCAATCTTCTTAATTTCCAATTCCATATGGCATCGTGTTTTTTACTACATCAGCGCAATTCGGCATGCACATTCAAGTGCATAGCAATCCAAACCCGCTATTCCTCGCAAATTTGAAAAAAAAATATCCAATGTCAAAACATTTTCACAGATTTTATCGCACCCCGACAAAAAAAGATATTATTCCATTTTATTTCGTTTTTTACATCGTTTTTATTTAACTTTGCACATTATTAAAAACAGCACACAATTATGATAGAAAAAATATACGGCTTGCTCCAGGAAATTGCAGTTTCAACCGCAACCAACGCCGAAGAGTTGGAGGCTCTGCGCCTGAAGTACCTGAGCAAGAAAGGCATCATCAACGGCCTCATGGCCGAGTTCCGCGAAGTACCTGCCGAGCAGAAACGCGAGGTCGGTGTAAAGATCAACGAGTTGAAGAACGCGGCACAGGATCATTTCAACGCTCTCAAGGAGCAGATTGAGAACAAGGAGGAG
>JAZRGF010000415.1:0-1762 GCA_045644005.1 Bacteroidaceae bacterium
TTGTCAATACAGAATCGGGAACTGCGTTGTGATCTTCTTTCTTCATAATAATGTGTGTTTGCAAAGTTATTAAATAAAAAATTACAGAGTTCGTATTTTGAACCCTGTAATCTCTATTTACACAAAATTATGGATAGTCCCCTATTTTTGTATTGTCTTGTTTCAATGGCTTACCTTCTTTTTCCGCAATATTGCCCTTTCAATTTCTTGTCAACAAAGAAGTGTTTCATTATCATGGGAATGTCGGTGTTGTCAATGACTCCGTTGAACTCATCGGCCTCCTCGCCAATGGCAAACAGTGGAACAAATGTGCCCGAGTGGTTGCCGCTTGCCCATGAGATTAGCGCCTTGCGGTCAAGGTCGTAGATGGCAACGTATGCAATCTTGGTTGCAAGCTTGTTGGTCATCTTCACGCTCTCCTCGGCATTGTGCTTGTCGCGTGGCTCAACCCCGACATTCTCCTTTACCATACGCGTAACCTCGCCCCATGTTGTCTCCTTGAGGCCTTCGAGCATTGAAACAAGGTTGTCAACGCTCACCTTCTGCGCTTCAAGTACCTTCAGATCGAGCTTGTACTGGCCTGTGTAACCAAGAACAATACCGCCGGTCTCGTGGTCGGCAGTAACAATAATCAGAGTCTCGTCCTTGTGCTTCTTGTAGAATTCGTATGCCTCGGCAATGGCGGCGTTGAAATCGAGCACCTCGTGAATCATTGTGGCAGCATCGTCCCTGTGCGCAGCATAGTCAATCTTTCCGCCCTCGACCATCATAAAGAATCCATCCTTCTTGCCCTTCTTGCCAAGGAAATCAATACCGGCTCTTGTAATCTGTGCAAGGGTGAGGTCGTCCTTTGTGCGGTCAATTGCATAAGGAACCTCCTCGGCAACGTTCTTCTGATAGAGCATCATCTTTTCGGCTTTCTTGGCTTTTGACTTGAAATCGTCATATCCGCGCGCAATAGTGTAGCCCTGCTTCTCGGCTCTGTCATAGAGGTCGTTACGCTGCTCGGCTGTGCACTTTGCGTCACCGCCGGCATAGAAGTCATAGTCGGCCTCCAACATCCACTGTGCAATCTCGTTGTAGTTGTTGCGGTCCACGTTGTGGGCATAGAAGGCTGATGGGGTTGCGTGGTTGATGCACACGGTGGTGGCAATGCCCACTGCCATGCCACTGTTCTTGGCATGGAGTGCAACACTGTAGACATCGTTGCCCTCGGCGTCCTTTCCAATGCGGCCGTTGCTTGTCTTGTAACCGGTTGAAAGTGCTGTGCCCGAAGCCGCCGAGTCGGGCACTCCGTTGCTTGCCGAGAAGGTGGTGACAAAGGCACTCTCGGGGAACTGTGTGAAGACCAGTTTCTGCGGGCGTCCAATAACTCCCTGCAGTTCGCCCAAATAGAGCTCTGTTGCAAGAACGTGCGAAGGTCCCATGCCATCGCCGATGAAGTAGAATATGTACTTTGGCTTTGCAAAGCCTGTTGCCACAATGAGCAACAAAAGCAGTGTTCCTAAAAAGCGTTTCATATTATCAATTTTTCCTTTTGTTACTTTATTGCCGGGTTGCCCACCTTGCCTGCAAACAGCACCTCGTTGCCGTTATCCTTCACTATCGCATATATGAATGGGCGGTCAAATGTTATGAATTCGGTTTTTGTTGGTCTCATGGAAAGTAATCCTGCGACAGCCATAGTTACAGCGGCAGCCTCGGTTCCCTTTTCATTTACATTTATGTAGGTTTTCTGTACAACATCGCTGATGTAGAGCGC
>JAZRGF010000416.1:0-1381 GCA_045644005.1 Bacteroidaceae bacterium
CCGCATAGGTTTGCCTAATTTCATATCTTACTCACAGAGAATCACGGGAGTTACACGCAAAATCTTTGCCTAAAGGTTTGCCAGATTGATTAATAAAAAGTCGACGGATGAAACAGATGAAACCGTCAATGCCCTGTTGCAGCCCGCCATTCGCGGAAGGTCACTATCTTTTTCTTCATCAGATTTGAGAGCACCACGCACAGCGCCTCCATGGCATTGCACATTGACTCTCTGTCGGTGAGTTGATTGATGGGGATGCGCTCTCCGCCTGACGCGACACAGATGCACCACTCGCCGCCTACAGGTTTCACGAGATCCTTGCACTCGCCGTCATACCGGGCATCGTGCACCATATAGGGCTGGGTGCGGATGTACTTGTCGCGCTCGTCATAGTCATCGGGCAGATGAAGAGCAGCGTCTACCATCTTCCACTCCACGAGGTCGGCAACCTTGACAAGCTCCTTGTGGCAACGGCCTATCTTGGCTGTTGCAAACAGTTGTGCCCGCAGCTTATCGGAGTTCACCCGCATGAATTTCTCTATACCACCGTTCCCATGGCAGTGTTCACTATAAGAATCAAATGCCTTGGCATGTATCTCCTCATATTCATTTCCTGGCTGCGCGTAAGGAATCACACCCGTCTGCACATACAGTTCGATATGCTTACGGATAATGGGGGCTGCAAAGGACTCGAAATCCTCATCGGGATTGAAGTTGTAGGCAAAAGCAGCATTCTTCACCCCCTGCATACCTGCCAGCAGCAGTTCGCGCATGGACATCGCAGAGCCTTGATATTCCTGTGATATAGCGAGCACATTGCGGGCACAGAGCCATCGTAGCTTGTCGATTTCTTCGCCACATTCTCTTAACTCGGCAATCAATTCCTCATAACTCTTGCCATGCAAATGAGACATCGCCAAAACACAACTATGCTCAAGATCCTGAAAGACCTCGACCAAGAACTCCGCATCGCGTTCCACCGCTTGCTCCATCTCGGGAATGAGCCTTGCAAACTCCTCGAGGTTGAAACTGTCGCTTATCAAATACTCATTTACTTGAATTAACGGTTTCCTATTACTCTTTGTTATTTTCAGTTGTCGCATAAGAATTAGTGATTATCATACAATGTTCATCTACCTAATATAGTCGCCTCAGGCGGGAAATACAGGGTTTGCGCATCAGAGGAGATACTCAAGCACACTATCCCAGTCGGGGAATCGTGCTGAGCCAAAGTGTATCCACTCCCCTTCAAATTGCCCGGCGCCATTCTTTTCCCGATCATCAATGAGGAAGTCGCCCTTACACAGATTCTTGCAATGAGTGATGACCATACGCTTGTGAAAAACATCATCGAGATAGCGAGTCACCCATGCCACCTTGT
>JAZRGF010000417.1:0-4289 GCA_045644005.1 Bacteroidaceae bacterium
GAAGATGGCTGCCGAGGGTCCTGTGAGCGAGCACGTAGAGAAGGTGCGCAGCTATATGCTCAAGTCATTCGAAGAGAAGCAGAAGAAGAACGGTTCTTGGATGAACTGGCTCTACAGCTACTATTTCGAGGGCAAGAACACACGCGATGGTTATGTTGACCTGGTCAGCAGCATCACAGCCGAGGATATCCGCCTGCTGGCAAAGTATATCCTTGATCAGGGTAATTATATTGAGGTGAGCATGACCCCCGCAGAATAAAATGACTAAAAAGCAAACTTCTTCGTTATGCTTGCCCTGAAAATCCTCATTTACTTCAAGTAAACTCCGGTTTTCAGGTCTTCGCAAGCCGGCTGCCTTTGGCGAGCCTTGGCTGCACTCATTGTAAAATGCTAAAGCAAACTTTGCATTTCACTCGTTTGCGCAAGCCTTGAATTTTATCTTTTTATTCATTTCATTAAGAACAAGATGGTGGCTGAAAAATCAGTCACCATCTTTGTATTATTACAGGTGCATTTCAGCAACTTCTTAGAATGCAATACCCAGCCTGAATCCAAGATTGTTCAACCCATCCTGCGAGTAGCTCATGATGTTGCAGCTGTTGGTTGCATAGCTATAATATATTGCCATGTGGAAACCAATACCGTTTGGCCACGGATACCAGTTGAAGCCCACCTCGGGCGACATGTAAAAGCCCCAACGGTTCTGTTCCTTCATGAATATATAATAGTAGTTATTGAACTCGGAGTAGCATGCACCAAGTTTCATGGCTACATAGGGTTGGAAGTCGGCCTCTATGAAACGATATTTTACAAGCGCTCCAAAGGGCAGTGTGAACATCTGGTGCTGCTGGTCGCTGTTCATTGACAAAGTGGGCGAGAGGTTGATGGTGCGGCGCGGGAAGTACTCGTTGTTAGTGTGGAAATTGAGAAAACCACCCACGGCGATGTTTGTGGTCACGTAATAACCACCCTCAAAATTCATACCCCATCCGCTTGCATCCTTGGCAAACTTGTTGCCAAGAGGTATATTGAATTGCCAGTCGACATTGAAATAGCTGTCGAGCGACAACTGCGCCTTTCCCTTCAAAGGCATGCTTGCTACAGCAAAGAAAAGCGCAACGTAACATATTCTTACAAGAGTTTTCATAAGTTTAAAGTTTAGTAGGGTTTCTTGTTTTGGATGTTGCCAAGACTTACAGGAGTCCACTGTCATCCCCCGACAGAGCGGAGCGACGAGGAATCTCTCTCACAAGGTTTGAGAAGACAACAGAGCCATAATATTACAATTATTCTTGAGTATTGGCACGCTTTAGATAGGGCGACTGCACGAACGCCTGGTCAATAGCCTCCATTGTGCGCGAAAGGCTGAGATTGTTGCCGTTGAGCAAGCCACAGATATACGTGTTCCACACCACGGTTAGCTTGTCGTTGAGCGGAGTGGGGGAATTAGTATCCACCAGTTCGCCAATAATGGAGCCGGTACTGTAGCTATAGGAGAAAGAGTAGGGGTAGTACCATCCCCAACCGCCCCAGTTCCAGTAGCCGGGATAACTGTTCCACCATGGCCCGGGATTGTAGACGTTGAAGTAATAGGTAGTGTTCACGTAACTGAGCTGCAGCACAATGTCGGCCAGGGTTTCATTCTCAACCTCTTCGTAGCCCGCCAATGCCAGCTTTGCGGTAAAGGCATCAACAATCTTCTGCGAATTGGCATTGTTCCAATAGGTCGCCTTCTCGCTGTTGTCTATTATGAGAATGCTGTCAATGACGTAGAAGGTGTTGAAGGATTTGAAATCGGTGCCGCTGTCATAGTTGGTGTAGACAAGATAACTGTTGTCCAGCTTGTCTATATCGGGGTCCTTTTGGCACGCGGCAAGGAAAAGTGCACAGACCGCGACAAGTGCCGCTATTGAAGACTTTTTCATAACAGTTCATTTTCGGGGGTTAATCACTTTACTAAATTCAGCTTGTGGTCTGGGTGCGTTGCTGCAGGTTTGCCATTGCTGTCAACCTTTACAAGCGAACTGTCCTCCATCATCATGAATGAGACGGTGGGAGTTCCGTAATTGTTGGAGACGAGTTCAATGATTGTTGCTGTGCTGTCGTTGACACCCAGCAGAATTATGGCGTTGCCATCATCGGTCTGCGTTGCAATGCCCTCGTCTACATAGTCGGTGGTGATGGTGTATGTTCCGTCACTGTTGAGGTTGACGGTCTGCACTGCAAGTATTACATCGGCAATGGCATTGCCGTCCATGGGAGAGGTTCCTTCGAAGACGAAGGTCTGGACATCGGCTATTGTGGAGTCATTTACAAAATAAATGCTGTCCTCCTCAAACACCATATCATCCTGCATTGGCTTGCTTTTCATCTTTGAGTTGCAAGCAGAGAACAAAAGCGCGGCAGCAGCCACTGTAAACAATAGATACTTTTTCATTACATTACTGATTTTTAAGTTATTCAAGAGAATAACACCGTAATGGCTTTGCGGGTTGTATATTATTTGTTTACAAAACAGAAAAAAGGTTATAGAACAGCACTCCCCGCCTTTTGAGCGGGGAGTACAGAAGGTATGCCAACATTTGCAGCTTTCCGTTTTAACCTTTAACCTTTCAGTTTGCAGCGTCGGGCAGGGTGCTGTTGAACGAGTAGTACAGCAGGTTATAAAGAAGATACTCCTGCTCGCTGCCCAATGGATAGATATGCTCTACATGTTGCAGTTCATTGAGTGCAAAATTGGGGTCCACAGCCTGGAGTTGAGCCCCATCGGCCAATGTCACATAGTGTGTGGCCGGATTAATGGCAAAGCCGTAGGGCGACTGCACGCAGCCTGCAACAATGTTCACTCCCGCGCTCTTTGCGCCAAAGGTAATCACATCATACATAGAGCGCGATTTGTCGACTGCAGTAGCGAACAGTTCGGCAGCACCGGTAGTACGCGCACCGGTAATCATATATACTTTCTTGTCGCAGAGAGTCGTCTGCTGCTGGATATAGCAATATGTGGTGTCGGCAGTTCCTTCGGCATCGACAAAGCTGCCAAACGGCATGCCATACTTCGCAGGCTCAACAAACACGCTTGCCAGCGAAGCGGCATTTGCAACAGTGCCACCTGTACAGTAACGGAGGTCGACAATCACAGCGTCGACATTGTCTGCAACAAAACGCAACATGGCATCCTGCGTCTGTTGCACGAAATCATCACCTCCAAAATTGTTGAGCACAAGATAACCGACTCTCTTGTCGCGCACTGTATACACGCTATCAAGCAATAGTGGACGTGCGGTATAATCCACCGATGCACCTACATGCAAAGTGTCGCCTGCCACCCAATAATATTTCTGCTCTTCGTCATCATATTCAATATACTCGGTCGCAAACTCGCCGCCTGCACCCGACTGCAGCGCACTATATTTGCTTGTTGTGAACGCAGCACCATCTACCGACGATATCCATGTTCCGCGCTCAATGCCCGCAGCATCGGCCGGTGAGCCGGGATCAACCATCAGCGCAAGCGCATACACCTTGCCTGGTCGCTCACCAATGGGGTCACGCATAACGGCAAAGGTCATGCCATAGCTGCCAAGTGACACGGTATCGGTGAAGAAGGATGTCTTGTCACCAGAGTAGAGAAGTGCCGAGAAGAACTTTGATGGCTTTGAAAAGAACGTTGTGCGCGATGGCTCCTTTATCATATCGCGCCACAGATACACCTCCTGCATTTGGGAGTATATCCATTGGTTCTCCGCGGTAAGGTCATAATACTCATGTGTCCTGTCCTCGCCGCAACTTGTAAACATTGCAACAACAAGCGCTATGAGAAGTGACAGATATGTTGACTTTTTCATTGTGTGTTCTTTTTATTTATAACGCGAAAATAGCCTAAAAAGCGCTATTTGACAAAAAACGGGTGTGAAAACTATAAAATTGCTATTGGGTACGCATATTTCATAAGGCCTAAAAAGGCTGCAAAGGGCGAAAAGGCAAACTGGGAATAATTGTTTTTCTTTGACTTTAATCCACGAAAAATCCCGCCAACCTTGCGGCGGGCGGGATTATCGTGAGCATTACTGCAAAGAGTGTCTCGCAATTATTATGCCTCAGCAGCCTCCTCTGCAGGAGCCTCTGTAGCCTCAGCGTTAGCTGCAGCCTCTGCCTCAGCCTTTGCAAGAGCCTCGGCTGCCTTCTTCTCAGCAACCTTCTTTGCAATAGCTGCGTTAACCTCTTTCTCTGCCTCCAAACGTGCCTTCTTCTCGTCACGCTTAGCCTGCTCGTCAGCGCTCTTCACA
>JAZRGF010000418.1:0-1819 GCA_045644005.1 Bacteroidaceae bacterium
ATGCCTTCGTTCACACTGCCGGCAGACATGCCTCATGGTGTATATCGCATGCGTTACAAGGTTGACTGGAACTCTGTTGACCCTGCGGGTTGCATTGACCAGTCAAACTCAATCCTCAACAACGGTGGTGGTATCATCGACATCATGCTCAATGTACATGGCGATTATGCTTATGTAAACGATGCAAACCGTAACGGTAAGGTTGTGGCAGCAGAGAACGGTGCCGACCTTGTTACATACCAGACACCATTCGGTCAGGCGTTCAAAATCAAGATGGTTCCCGAGAACGGTTTCGAGTATAAGGGTGCAATCATCAAGTACGGTTATAACCTGAGCGGTGACAGCATTGTACATGACAATGTACAGTGGCAGAAGGTGTTCTTTGAGCGCCAGCAGTTCGACAGTGAGGATTGCATTGTAATCCCTGCCGAGTATATGTGTGGCGATGTTGAGGTAGAGGGTCTCTTCATTGAGAAGGGTACATACGTTGAGCCTCAGAAGCCTACACGTTACGAGACTACAAAGGTTGAGAACGGTGACTTTGTTGGCCGCATCCCCTGGTACACAATTCAGATTGGACAGCAGGGTTATGTCCTCGCCGACAACGGCAATGCAAGCTACATTGCACACGAAAACACCGAGCTCGAGACCGAGAACCCTGCACAGCTATGGTGCTTCACTGGCAACGAAGAGGATGGCTACTACATCTACAACAAGCAGGCTGGTGCAACAAAGGTCCTTGCAGCTCCCACAACCATGAGCGGAACAACTGGCGCGAATTCATATCCAGTACTCAAGGAGAAGGAAAACCTCCCAAACGGTTACACAGCAGTGTGGCGCTTTATGGATTCACGCGACCTTGGTTCAACCGATGTTGCATACGCATATATGTACGAGGATGGTTATATCTCTAACAAGGTAAATAACCGCGATAACAAACTCGCCTTCTGGACAGGTGGTCAGGATGCCGGTTCTACATTGCGAATCCTCTATGTAGAGGCAACAACAAGTATCGAAGAGCTGAATGTTGAGAATGGTGTGAAAGCAGTCTATGACCTCAATGGTCGTCGTTTGCAGGAGACCGAGAAGGGTATCTACATCGTTGATGGCGAAAAGATATTTAAGAAGTAAGATACTGCTTCTTGTAATAATAAAAATGTCGGCAACCACAAGTTGCCGACATTTTTATGTAAATATTCTATAATATTGTTGTAATGCTCTTTTCTTTTGTATACTTTTGTCTTTGACGTGTATATTATGCATGCGAATAGAGAATACTAACCTTTAAAATATTACTCCAATGAACACAATTGTTTCTCAGTTCAACATTCAAGGCAATGTTGTTGAAGTGGCTCCTCTGGGCAATGGTCTTATCAATACTACTTATCGCGTGAAGACAGAGGGCAATGCTCCTGACTATGTTCTTCAGCACGTGAATAACGCAATCTTCCCCGATGTGGATATGCTCATGAACAATATTGTTGCTGTTACTGAGCACATTCATGGTAAGCTTGTTGCTGCAGGTGCGCAGGATATCGAGCGCAAGGTGCTTAAGTTCGTTCCCGCAAAGGATGGTAAATATTACTATTTCGATGGTGAGAAGTACTGGCGTGTGATGGAATTCATTCCTGATACAGTTGGTATGTCTGCCGTAACACCCGAGACATCATATATCGTAGGTGAGACATTCGGTAACTTCCAGGCTATGCTTGCTGATATTCCTGCTGAGCTTGGCGAAACTATCAAGGATTTCCACAACATGGAGTTCCGTCTTCAGCAGTTGCGTGAGGCTGTTGCCGAGAACAAGGCTGGCCGTCTT
>JAZRGF010000419.1:0-7180 GCA_045644005.1 Bacteroidaceae bacterium
GCAAGCCCATCATTGGCTCGCTCGGTTACTTTACTGCGACTTTCGGTTGCTACATTGCAGAATATGTAATTAAGGAGATATGATTCAGATAGAAAAGCTGACAAAGAATTTCGGCGACCTGCAGGTGCTCAAGGGTGTTGATCTCTCCATTGAAAAGGGCGAGGTAATAAGCATTGTCGGTTCCAGCGGAGCCGGCAAGACAACCCTTTTGCAGCTCATTGGCACTCTCGACAAGCCCACAAGCGGTACCATCCGCTTCAATGGCGAGGATTTGGGGCGTTTGAGCAGCAAGCGCCTTGCGGCGTTCCGCAACAGGCACATAGGGTTTGTGTTCCAGTTTCACCAATTGTTGCCCGAGTTCACTGCGCTCGAGAACATCGTTATTCCCGCTCTCATTGCGGGGCGCAAACGTGCCGAGGCCGAGACCGAAGCCATGCAACTGCTGCAGGTGATGGGGCTTCAGGAACGTGCGCATCACAAACCGGCCGAAATGTCGGGTGGCGAGAACCAGCGCGTGGCAGTTGCCCGCGCACTCATCAATCACCCCGATGTGGTGCTTGCCGACGAGCCCTCGGGCAGTCTCGACAGCAAGAACAAGGAGGAGTTGCACAAGCTCTTCTTTGACCTTCGCGACCGCTATGGCCAGACTTTCATCATCGTTACCCACGACGAGGCTCTTGCGTCATACACCGACCGCACACTGCACATGGTCGATGGCGTGATACAGGATTGCATTGTTAAAAAGAGTTAAATTGGGTTGGCGCTTTTTTACGTTGCGCTCAATTTATTGTCAAATAAACAGATGATGGGTTAAAAGCCCGTTGTTTTTCAATGTTTGTCTCTACGGCTTCTGCTTTTGCTGGGGCCGTACTTGCAAGGAAATAAATTTAAAGACTATATTTATGAAAAAGATTCTACTTTGCATTGTTGCCGCAATGTTCGCGACAATGTCATTTGCACAGCACCATGGTGCTCCACAGCATCAGCGTCGTGAGTTCAACCCCGAGGAGATGGCACAGCGTCAGACACTGCGCCTGAATGAGGCATTGCAGCTCGACAGCATACAGTTGCAGGCTGTTTTTCTCATCAACTATGCCGATGCGCTTACAATGCAGGACAGCATGAATGCCCGCCGCGCGCGCATGGAGAAGATGCGTGCCGAGGGTAAGAGACCCGAGCGCGTGCAGCCAAGCGAGGAACAGATGAAGGCTATGATGGAGTTGAGGAAGCAGCGCGAGGAGGTGCGCAACGAGCAGATGAAACAGATTCTCAATGCCGGGCAGTATGAGAAGTACCTGAAGATGCAGGAGGAGCAGCGCAACAGAATGCGTCAGGGCTTCGGTGGTCCACAGGGACGTCCCGGTGGCCGTGGTGGCCGCCCCGGCGGTGCACCACGCATGGAATAAGGTTAAAACGGAAAGGTGAAAGCGGAAAGCCGCGAGTAAGCGAGCAAAAGCCAAGCTTGCTTGAGCTTTTAACGCGAGCGGGAGCGGGTTCAAGCGCACGCAGTGTGGTTAAAGCTTGTATCAACGAGTTGAGTTTATGCGCTCATGGGCAATTTGCCTATGAGCCCATATTTTATTATCTTCGCGGGCAAAATAAAGAACTTATGGCAATAGACCTGCAGTTAGAGAGTGTTTCAAAGAGTTTCGGTGACCTTGTGCTTTTCAATGATGTGTCGTTTACCGTTGAGGAGCGCCAGCGCATCGGGCTCATTGCGTGCAATGGAAAGGGCAAGGGCACGCTGTTGAAGATTATAGCCGGCGAGGAGCCGCTCGACAGCGGTAAAATCACTCTGCGCGGCGGTGTGCGTGTGAGCTACCTTGAGCAGGAACCCGATTTTGACCCAGCGCTCACTGTGATTGAGGCCTGCCTGCAGCGCAACAGCGAGAAGGCGGGTGTGATTGCACGTTACGAGGAGGCGCTTGAGAGCGGCGACCACGATGCATTGCAGCACCTTATGGAGGAGATGGACCGCCTTGAGGCTTGGGATTATGAGACCCGCGCAAAGCAGGTGCTGACTAAACTGAAACTGGAGCGTTTTAACCAACCTATCAAGGAACTGTCGGGTGGCCAAAAGAAACGCGTGGCGTTGGCCTCGGTGCTTATTGACGAGCCGCAGCTTATGATTCTTGACGAGCCCACCAACCACCTCGATCTTGAAATGGTGGAGTGGCTCGAGGAGTATCTCTCGCGTCTCACCGGTAGCCTGCTCATGGTGACCCACGACCGATATTTCCTTGACAACGTATGCAACGAGATTGTGGAGATAGATGACCGCCAGGTCTATCGCTACAAAGGTAACTACAGCTACTTCCTGCAAAAGCGCGAGGAGCGCCTGCAGAACCTTGCCGCCGAGACTGCACGCGCACGCAACCTCTTGCGCACGGAGCTCGACTGGATGCGCCGTCAGCCTCAGGCACGCGCCCACAAGGCGAAATACCGCATCGATGCCTTCTATAAACTGGAGGAGAAGGCGGCAGCCATGCGCGATGACAGCAAGGTGTCGCTCGAGATAAAGTCGCAATACATTGGTAACAAGATATTTGTGCTCAATCACTTGTCAAAGGCTTTCGGCGACAGGGTAATTACAAAGGATTTCACGTACACCTTTGCACGTTATGAGAAACTGGGCATTGTTGGCAACAACGGCACGGGAAAGTCCACATTCATAAAGATGTTGCTTGGGCGCGTTGCACCCGACAGCGGTACAATTGATGTGGGTGAGACGGTGAAGTGGGGCTACTACAGCCAGGACGGGCTTGTGTTCAACGAGCAGATGAAGGTGATTGATGTGGTGAAGGACATTGCCGAGGTTATCCCTGTTGCGGGCAAGATGCTCACGGCATCGCAGTTCCTGCAGCACTTCCTCTTCACTCCCGAGAAGCAGCACAACTATGTCTACAAGCTGAGCGGTGGCGAGAAACGCCGCCTCTACCTTTGCACGGTGCTCATGTCGAACCCAAACTTCCTTGTGCTTGACGAGCCTACCAATGACCTCGACATAGAGACCCTGCAGATACTTGAGGAGTACTTGCGCGACTTCAAGGGGTGTGTGATTGTGGTGAGCCACGACCGCTACTTCATGGACAAGGTTGTAGACCACATTTTTGTGTTCAACGGCGGCGGAGACATCAAGGACTTCCCCGGAAACTATACCGATTGGCGCGACTGGCGCGAGGAGGAGAAGGCTGCCGCTGCAGCGCAGGCTGCTGCAAAAGCCGCAAAGGAGAACGTACCAAAGCAGAGCTACCGCGTGGAGACAAAGCGCAAGCTGTCGTTCAAGGAGCGCAAGGAGTATGAGGCTCTTGAGGTTGAGATTATGGAGCTTGAGGAGGAGAAGTCATCCATTGAGCAGGCACTGTGCAGCGGCACATTGGGCAACGATGAGCTGGTCGCAAAATCGCGCCGCATACAGGATGTCATTGCGCTCATTGACGAAAAGACCATGCGCTGGCTCGAACTGAGCGAATTCGCGTAACGAGGTTATAAGGTGAAAGCGGAAAGGTGAAATTCGACAATATTGCCGTTTTTGCTTTCCACTCCCCTCCGTCGGCAAGCCGACACCTCCGCCTCGCCAGCGAGTGGAGGAGTTTTGTGTCAACATCTATGTTATTACCTTTTTGTCGTTAGTGTTAAAGTAAATAAAATAACCCTCTTTTGTGTCGGCAAGGTATTGACAACCGCTGTTGTAGGATGTATATTTGTACAAGAACGGGATGGTTTGGTATTGTTATTGGTGTGCTTTAAACCAGGTCTCGTCAGGATACAATTCATCGTTAGCAAAAGAATTTGGAGATGCCCATGAAAGTCATCCAACCAATAGCTCAAATGATAAAAGAATGGATTTGCACAATAATAGCGTTGGATATTCTTTGGGTAACCAAGCCATTATCAATGGTTGGAGTGAAGAGGATCTTTTAAATCAAGTAATAGATGCTGCAAATAATGGGAAACTTTATATGCTTAAATAAAATTATAATAGCTGTGCTGGCGACATTGTCTTTTATAGCTTGTGCGCCTGCTGAACCCAAACTTGAACTTCAACTTGAAAAGCAAGCTGTGGGACAAATATTCTCATTTTCGGATTATTGTGAAGCGGAATATGACAGCATATATTTGATACACCCTTACGGTGACGGGGATGCTATCTGCTCTCTGCCTTATCAAATGTCCCAAAGGCTCAGAGAAAAATGCAGTTATACACAGGGTGATGCATATACAAGAATTCTTTTTATAGATAATGGTGTTGTAAAAGCATATAGCGAGATTGGGTGTAGGTATGCATCTTTTTCTTTTATTGAGCTGCCCGAAGAGCAACCGGTATTGTCTTTTGGACAGAAAATATTTTTAGATGAAAATCGGTTTGTTCATTTGTTTAAAGAGTAATATAGAATGGCATTGTAGTTGCCTATGCCGAAGTGGAAAGGAGCGATGCAGATTTTGCAACAGAACAAATAGAACGCACATATATATTCCCTTTCTGCCAGGATTTTATAATGGATAAAGATTGGCGCTGCCGTTTCTGCAAAGAATAGTCAGTAGTATAATTAAGACAAGAGGTCTCTTTTGTCTTATTTTTTTGCTTGTCTGCAATAACTTGCGCTTTTTTGCGTTATATCACAGATGAAAAGGACCATTACATACATACTGTTGCTGTTGTTGCCGCTCTTTGCGGTGGCGCAGGAGCGTAAGGTGCAGAACAAACCATACATAGATTACCGCGTTCTGCACTATGGCTTTTTCATAGGTATGCACATGCAGGATATGGAGTTTGTGAACAACGGCTTTGTTACCGAGAACGGCGAGAGCTGGTATGCCGACATTGCAAACTATAACCCAGGTTTCAGCGTTGGTGTGCTTGCCGATTTGAGGTTGAATACATATATGTCACTGCGTGTGATACCCACCATGCACTTTGGTCAGAACCTTGTCCGTTTCCGTGAGCAGCATAGTGGCGAGACCTCAAAACAGTCGGTGAAAACGACATATATTGCCGTTCCTGTCCATGTGAAATTTGCGGCCGAACGATTCAACAACTACCGCCCATATGTCACTGCGGGTGTGAGCCCCATGTGGAATCTCACCGTGAAAAAACAACAGCAACTGCTGCTCAAAAATTTTGATTTCATGATTGAGGTTGGCTTTGGCTGTGACTTCTATCTGCCATTCTTCAAGCTGATTCCCGAGCTTAAATTCTCGTTCAGCCCGCTCGATGTGCTCAAAAAAGAGCGTCCTGATTTGCTCGATGCCAACTACATGAAGTTCACACAGTCGGTTGACAAGGTGACGAGCAAGATGGTGACGTTGTCACTCTATTTTGAGTAAGCTGTTGCCTTACTGTCATTCCGGGTTTTGGGTTCAAAATGAGACGGTGTGTGATTTGTCATACTGAACGGAACGTAGTGCAGTGAAGTATCTCATTCCGCGAGTTGAGGGATTTTTGACTTTAGCCCCTGCGGGCGTCGACCGTTGGTTCGCTTCGCTCAAAATGAATTGCTGATATTTATATTTTAGACCAAATGAATGATATGCGTAAAATGATGTATGTCCACGGTTTTGCATCGTCGGGCAGTTCGGGTACAGTGATGAATCTTCGCCGTAGCCTTCCCGGTTGGCGTGTCATAGCTCCCGACCTTCCAGTCGATCCCTTTGAGGCGCTTGAACTGCTGCGTTCCATTGTTGAGGAGGAGAAGCCCGAGATTGTTGTGGGCACTTCAATGGGCGGTATGTACACGCAGCAGCTGTGGGGTGTGCCGCGCATTGTGGTCAATCCGTCGTTTGAGATGTCGCGTTCCTTGCTCTTCGGTAAGATGGGACGCAACAAATATATGTCCAAGCGCAAGGACGGTGTCACGGAGTTCCGCATTGACAAGAGTGTGGTGGAGCGCTTCAAGGAGATGGAGAAGCATCAGTTCGACGGCATTACCGATGAAGAAAAACTGCTTGTCATCGGTCTTTTTGGTGACAAGGACCCCGTTGTGCATTTCTATCCGTTGATGGCCGAACTATACGGCGAGGAGCGTTGCCGCTGGTTCAACGGCGAGCATCGCCTCAATGACAAGATTGTCGACAAGGTGCTGTTGCCGCTGATAATGGAGATGGTGGATGGTGGAAGGTGAAAGCTGCGAGTAAGCGAGTGCGTGGAAGTTTACTTACACGCACAGCGAGCGGAAGCAGGTTCAAGCGCACGAAGTGCGGTTAAATCGGAAAGCGGAAATCGGAAAGGTGAAAACTTGTGCCAATGAGCGAAACGCAAAGCTTGCTTTAGCGTTTTACAGCGAGTGCAGCTAAGTTTCAAGCACACGAAGTGTGGTTAAAGCGGAAAGGTGAAAGGTGAAAACGGAAAGGTGCAGGGGGGGGTGACTTTGCACCTTTCTGCTTTTAACATTCAGCCTGTGGTTTTTTCCCGTTTTTTTGCTATCTTCGCGTTCAATTATTGTGGTTGATGGGAATACCGGCCAATGTGGCTTGTCAACAATGTTGTCATGCTGAGCATAGCGAAGCATCTCTTATTCGCATTTTGAGATTCTTCACATTCGTTCAGAATGACATGACCAAATGAATACTGAACGACATTGAATCTTATTATATCCATACTTGCAATGCTCTTGTCGCCGGTCGAACCAATCGATTCGGTGCTGCCGTCAATTGATATTGTCTCATCGGTGAAAATTGCCGATGACGATGCCGGCGAGTATTCATCAACATCGCTGCGCCGTGTGGAACTGGAGAACCGTCACATAACATCTGTCAAGGAACTCTCGGCTCTTGCTCCCAACTTCTATCAGCCCGACTATGGCTCGCGCATGACATCGTCAATGTATGTGCGCGGTTTCGGCTCGCGCATGGACCAGCCTGTCGTGGGCATGAACATTGACGGTGTGCCGGTGATGAACAAGAACAGCTACGACTTTGAACTCTTTGATATTGACCGCATTCAGGTGATGCGCGGTGCGCAGGGCTTGCTCTTCGGGCGTAACACGTCGGGCGGCGCAATGAATATCTATACCATGTCTCCGCTCGATTTCCAGGGAAAGCGTCTTACTCTTGAATATGGCACGGCAAACAGTGTGCGCCTTAAGGCATCGCACTATGCCAAGACAAGCGACACCTTCGGGTGGTCGGTGGGCGTGATGTACAACCACTGCGACGGCTATTTCAGGAATTATGAGCTTGG
>JAZRGF010000420.1:0-1483 GCA_045644005.1 Bacteroidaceae bacterium
CGACTCATACTCGGACAATACAATCTCACCTTTTTTGAGAACAGGTATTTTCTCTCCTGTAATAGCCGAGCGAATGGCGCGGAAATTGAGATATCCGGGGTCTCCCATCAAAATATCGCAGCTCTTTATCTTTTTTGTAGAGTCGGAGAAGGTGAATTCAAATTCGGAGTTCGTCATAAAGCCCGCCTTCGGTATTATCTTCTCAACCGAGACAAGACCTCCGTTTGCCATAAGTGCATCGTTGTAATCGTGTCTGATTTGAGCGGGAGAAACATCGATGCTCCCGTCTTCCTTTACTTTGTACTGCTTGTCCGCAAGGTGAATAATGTAGCAGTCCTTTGCATACGGCTCGTCCATTATTGCAGGCTCGCGCATATACTTGAGCACAAAGTGTGCGGCAGCGAGTGTCACCACTCCCACAGCCAGTGCCACAATGCTCACAAGCATTTGCAGTTTGTATTTCATCAAATTGCGCAGGGCAATTTTCAAATAGTGAAAAAACATAGCTTCTTACATTTCGACCTCGGATACAATTTCGCCGTCGAACAGGTTTATAATCCTGTCGGCATAATTTGCGTCGCGCTGGGAGTGTGTTACCATAATTATTGTAGTGCCCTCGCGGTGCAGCTCCTTCAACAGCTCCATCACCTCTTTACCGTGCTTGGAGTCGAGGTTACCAGTAGGCTCGTCGGCAAGGATTATCGAGGGGCGCGATATTACCGCACGTGCTATTGCCACACGCTGCTGCTGTCCGCCCGACAACTGCGCGGGGAAGTGCTGCGCACGATGCGTCATTGCCACGCGCTCAATAACCTCGGCAACCTTTTGGCGACGCTCCTTTTTTGGGCAGTTCATATAGAGCAACGGCAGCTCCACATTCTCGCTCACACTGAGCTCGTCAATAAGGTTGAAGCTCTGGAACACGAATCCCAGCTTGCCCTTACGCAGCTCGGTTCGGCTATCCTCGCTCATAGTGCTCACCTCTTTTCCCTCCAGGGTATATGTGCCTTCGGTGGGGTTATCGAGCAATCCCAGTATATTCAGCAGTGTCGATTTTCCGCAGCCGCTGGGACCCATAATTGCCACAAACTCGCCTTTCTTTACTTCGAGACTTACATTCTGCAATGCCCAGGTCTCAACCTCGTCGGTCTTGAAAATTTTCTTGATGTTCTTAAGTGTAATCATAATTGTTCCTTATTTAAATTGTTTCTAATCATTTTTTCCTTTAATCCTTCTTTATTACCTCGGCTGCATTTATTTTACTCACCCTGTATATCTTGTTCACTATTGTGGCAATTGTCACAAACGCAACAACAGCAACTGCAGCAAAAAGGTAACAGAATATCTCCAACCAGTCCTCGAAGGAGAATGTCTCTATGAAATTGTGGATAAGCGCCGTAACCAACAGCCACACCACGGTGATACAGAGCGCGGCAATACCCAACAGACGCATATAATAAGCACCGAAAAGCCGCATAATACC
>JAZRGF010000421.1:0-1277 GCA_045644005.1 Bacteroidaceae bacterium
TTTGCCAAGCGTAATACTAAGTCCTCGGGCAAGCAGTGCAAGCCAATACTCATTGGTCAGAATATTCCCTTTGATATCGGCTTCCTGCAACAGATGATGAACTATGCTGGGCTGATGACAGAGTTTGAAAAGACCTTTGCCGGCACGAAGGACTACTACGGCAATTTTCAACCGCACTACATAGACACCATTCAGGTAGGTAGATTAGCCTTTGCTGCCGATAGCGAACTAAACTCGTACAAATTGGAGATTGTGGCATCACACCTCGGAGTTGAGTTGGATGACGCCCACGATGCGGCTGCGGATGTTACAGCAACCCTCGATATACTTGGAGCTTACACTGCTCGACTACGCAATAACGAAGGTGCTGCTATCGCCACACAACAGCGCGACAAAACACGAAAACATTTCAAGATATGACACAGGAAAACAAACTCCCAGAACAGGTGCCCGAGACAATCACATTCCGCACTGCTGACCGAATGATGTATGGAGCATTAGGGTACGACGGCAATGAACTGATGGCTGTAATTTCGGGCTACGACCTCGAAATCAAGTTCAATATGCGACTCATCAACTCGCTGGCTGATGCCGAGGCGTGTGCCAATGCTCTTGCCGATGTCTTCTACGAGGCACTGATGGATCAATTAATTCGAGAAAATAAACCATTTGCTAAACCTCCCGAAGCAAAAACATCTACTCTTAAATAAAAGAGAAAAGATATGTCGGAACAAACCAACAATATACAGAATAATCCTGAGGAGAAGCCACTCACCGAGCATGAGTTGCAGTTTTGCGAACTCTATGTGAACGGTGGGTTGGAGTATGCTGGGCGACCGGGTAAATGCTTTAAAGAAGTGTTCGGTGAGAAGGCTTCGAAGGCTCCTGCTTCATCAGCGAACTACCTGATACATAAACCTCACATATATGCGCACATAAAATCGCTACTCTCGTCAGAACGCTTCGAGATGGAGACTATGGCAGTGAAACTCCAAGTGGCAGAAACACTCAAAGCCGTGATGGACGAGACCGCCTCTTCGGACTATACAGACCGCTTTGGCGTGCCACTTTCGCCGGCTCCGCTCCGTGCCGTTTCGGTAAATGCGGCAAAGGCTCTGATGGATATTTTTCCCATAAAGCATAAGGAGGAGAACAAACTGCGTATCGAGGGTGCTGACGGCAATGTGATATTCAATGTGATTGTCCCGACTAACCCTCCGAAAGATGAGCAAAAAGAGGAAGAGTAAAGGCAAGGTAACCCGAAAGGATATTGCATG
>JAZRGF010000422.1:0-8575 GCA_045644005.1 Bacteroidaceae bacterium
AACAGACAATTCGCACATGGAATGAACTATGCCAGTTACAGCGGTTATGAAAGGGCGTCATGGCGCGAGTTGCGTTATAAGTTGGCCGCAAGCGACGAGCTGCATACAGTAAAGCGCGAGGATTTGTATGCCGGTCAGGTGCTGAACGGTAATCTGAAAGTCCTGCTTTTTGATGACAACTACCTTGCCCTCGCACTCGATGAGGGAGAGATTGGCAAAAAACTTGAATGCAACCACGAATATATGCAGAAAGTGTTGCCTGGTGTAAAAGCCGGTCTCTGGTATGACCATGATGAATTCCCGGCCCTTTGGAACAGGCTTAAGATACATAGTCATACCAAGGGTAAACGCCAACAATGCTACGATAGAGCCGAAGAATATAAGGATAAGCTGGCGGTGGGAGATGTCTTTTTCCAATTCTACAGTTGGAGCAATCCCGAGTGTGAATTTCCTCAAATCACCTTGCGTTCCATTGATGAACGCAGCGTCACCCTGGAACTTAAATATCTCGGTAGTGAAAAAATAATTTTGCACGAGATTGTGTTGGACAAAGCGAACTGCGAGGTTGAGATATGGCGCGAAGGCCCGCAATCCATGACCGCAATCATTTGTGCTGATGAACCTCAGAAAAGGTATATCTCCCTGGATATGGAAGTGCCGGCAGGATGTATTTTGACAATAAGTTCATCATTTGCCCCAGAGACAATTACAACACAGCTGCGCGAATGTAATGATTATACCTGTATAAAATTCAATGATACGGGCTATAGTTTCAAAGTGTATGGCTTTACAGACGGCAAGATGGTTGTGGGTTATCGTTGCTCCGGTTTCCAGTTTGATCGGAAATACTTTCTTGGATTCCTTGAACAGGGAAAGGAGCGCACATTCGTGTTTGGTGAAGATGGCGAAGAACAGATCACGGCTCGCTGGGAAATCAAAGCTACAGAGTTTGTTGTCACCGACGGGGTGTTGATGGATGTTCCAAACGTTGAAGAGATTACGGTACCCGAAGACGTGACGGCGATTGACCCTAATGCACTGCTCTCTGCTCCACTGCTGCGCAAGATAACCATTCCGGCCTGCGTCAAAGGTTTCAGTAGTGCAATATCCAACTTTTCAAGCGTTTCAAAACATATGCTTGATGTCTGTTTCGAGGGTGACATACAGCAGTGGTTCGACAAGAGCGCATTTCTGGCAAATGCAATCAACAGGCTATTTGTCCAAGGTCAGGAGATACATATCTACGATTGCGAAGAACTGACAATCCCCGCAGGAGTCAGCAGAATATGCGACCACATGTTTACGAGAAGCAATGTACTGAAATCGGTTATCATTCCGGCAGAGGTGACTGAAATTGGAAGCAACGCTTTTTTCGCTTGTATAAAGCTTTGTAACGTAAGGATTATGGGCGCAGCTGTTGTTGGCAGCAGCTCTTTTGCATGTTGCAACAACGTGGAGAATATTTATCTTGCCGACGGTGTAGAAACACTGGAGAGTGGTTGCTTTGATTTTATTGAAAAAACGGAGAGTATATTCATTCCCTCCAGTGTCAAGACCGTAGGCCGGATAAGTTCGCAGAATGATGGTTCTTGTAAAGCACCGTTATTCCGTTGTGCAGCACCGTCGCGCCCCGAGGGCTGGAGCGATTGTTGGAACCTGGCTTATTTTGACCGGCGGTTCGGGTTCGGTACCGGTAATGACCACTACCACCCTGTAGAGTGGGGTCAAGAACGCGAATAACGATTCGGGAAGTTGTTTGGATTCATTTCTTTGAGAGAATTTCAAACAACTTCTTGTTTATTTGGGAGAAATTCTGCGTTTTATCACTATCTTCGCGAAAATTATAAAAAAAGAACATGAAGATACGTTTCGATTCCGATTACATAGAGGGTGCACACCCTTCGATTCTTGAAGCACTTGTGACGAGCAATTTCGAACAGCATGTGGGTTATGGATGCGACGACTACTGCGAGCGCGCACGTAATATAATAAGGCAGCAATGCGGCGATGAGACGCTTGGTGTGCAGTTCCTTGTGGGTGGCACACAAGCAAACGTCACAGTGATTGATGCCCTGCTCTACAGTTATCAGGGTGTTATTTCGGCCGACAGCGGACACATCAATGTGCACGAGACCGGCGCTCCCGAGGCTACAGGACACAAGGTCATTGCCTTGCCAACAACCGACGGCCGCCTGTCGCTTGAACAGATTGCCGAGTGTTACCACAACCACTGGAACGACCACTCGCACGAACATACCGTGCAGCCGGGAATGGTATACCTCTCCTGCCCCGCCGAGAACGGACTTATATACAGCAAGGCCGAACTGACTGCAATATCCGATTTTTGTCACCAGCATGGTCTTTATCTCTTTGTCGACGGTGCACGTTTGGGTTACGGACTTTGTGCCGACGGCTGCGATGTGACGCTTGCCGACCTGGCACGCCTGTGTGATGTCTTTTACATTGGAGGCACAAAGGTGGGTGCACTCTTTGGCGAAGCAGTAGTTTTCAAGAGTGCCGAGATGCACCGTAGTTTCCGCTATGCCATAAAACAACATGGCGGCATGTTGGCCAAAGGACGCCTGCTTGGCATCCAGTTCGAGCAACTGTTGAAAGATGGCGATGAGTGTCTCTATTTCCAATTGGCGCGTCACGCCAATGCAATGGCAAAAAAGATACGCAATGCCTTTGAGAGCAAGGGCATTGAAATGTGGATTGACTCCCACACCAACATGCAGTTCCCTCTTTTGACAAAGGAGCAGCAGGCCGTGCTGGGCGAGAAGTTCGTGCCCGAGTTCTGGGGTAAGTATGATGGCGAGCGCGACATTGTGCGTTTTTGCACAAGCTGGGCGACCAAGCAGGAGAATGTGGACGTTTTGTGTGATTATATCTCAAAGACTCTCTAACACAAATGTCATTCTGATGGAGCGACGCGACTGAAGAATCTCCCGGATGATAACGACAATAAGATAAGTAAACAATGGAAAACGCACGCATAGACAAAGTATTGGAATATCTCAACGAGAAGGGCTTTGAATACAGCTGGTACACTCACCCCGAGGCGCCCACCATTGAGATTGCACGACAGCATTGGAAACAGGATGGTTCAAAACATTGCAAGAATCTCTTTTTCCGCAACCACAAGGGCAACCGCCACTATCTTGTTGTGCTCGATTGTGAACGCGACCTCGATATACACGACCTTGAGAAGCGCCTGCATCAGGGCAAGCTCTCTTTTGCATCGCCACAGCGCATGGAAAAGTACCTTGGTCTGCAGCCGGGATCGGTTTCTCCTTTTGGTCTGATAAACGACACCGATAACCATGTGCACCTTTTCATGGACAAGAACCTGTTGGAGGAGAAGGCGCTGAGCTTCCACCCCAACGACAACCATGCGACAGTTGTCATTGAGGCCGGGGAATTTATGCGTTACCTTAATGCAGTGGGTAATAGCTTTGAGTTTATTGAATTGTACGACAAATGATTACAAATAAAAATGTCAACCCTCCTGGGTTGACATTTTTATTTGATATACATGTTTGTCTTGATTACATGTGAACATCGCGAAGCAGGTCGTTCACTGTCTTTACCGGGTTGAAGGTGATGAGCGGTACCTCAACAAAGATTGTGTTCCAGTCGCTCATGGCGCCGTTCCACAAGCCGGGCAGCTCCATAGCTTTCAGCTCGCGGCCGTTCTTTGACTTGTGTGAGATGAAGCCTGTATCCTGGTCAACATACTTTGGAAGGTCGAACTTCTCGCCCTTGTAGTTCTTCACCGCACATACAAGGTCAACAGGGTTGAAGTGTGTGCCGTTCTCGAACATAGCCTTTGCCTCGGCGTTGGCCATGTCAATCTGCGAGCTTTCAAGGATCTGCAATGATACGGTTCCGTCGGGATTGTATGCAAGGAATGGTCCACCGCCTGGTTCGCCAATGTTGCGCACCATACCGCACACGCGCATTGGACGGTTGAGTTTCTTGCGCAGATAGAGCACAAGGTCGCAATCCTCCATATGCTTGATATCGTGGTTGCGGCACTGTAGATCCTGCTGCAGGAAGTGTATCATCTCCTCCACCTGTTCGAGTGTATACTTGCCGCTGTCAATGAGCTGCAGATACTCGTGTGCCTTCTTCTGCATCTTCACGAGAATACCTGCAAGCACCTTCTTGTATGTCACAGTCTCGGGCTTCAAACGGTCGGGGACAACGTTGTCAATGTTCTTTATGAATATTACATCGGCTTCAATGTCATTGAGATTCTCAATGAGGGCGCCGTGGCCACCGGGACGGAACACCAATGTTCCGTTTTCGCGGAAAGGTGTGTTGTCGGCATTGGCAGCAATGGTATCGGTACTCTGTTTCTGTTCAGAGAATGTGATGTCATACTTTACATTGAAGAGCTGCTCATAGTGTGCCTTGCGCTCGGCAACGAGCTGCTCAAAGAGGGCCTTGTGGTTTGGCGACACTGTGAAATGCAATTTCACCACTCCGTTTGTAGCTGCATAGAGTGCGCCCTCAACAAAATGCTCCTCGGCCGATGTGCGTGCAGCCTCCTCATAGGTGTGGAACTTGAGCAGTCCTTTTGGCAATGATCCGTAGTTGAGTCCTGTAAAGTCAAGCAGATTGAAGACAACGCTCTTGTAGTCGCCCTTCTCCAAGAGTTCCTTGATTGTGAGCTTGTTGTTCTTTACGCACATGTCGTTGAGGTCGCCATGGAATGCGAACTTCTCTATGTTCTCAAAGAATTTCTTCTCGAAATCGGTTGTCGGCACGTCGTAGTCTGCGCTCAAGAATGAGAACAGGTCCTTGAACATGCGGCTTGCTGCACCCGATGCGGGAACGAACTTGAGGATTTCATTACCGGCAGCACAGTAGCTATCCCATATTTGCAGGTACTCCTCAATCTCCTGCTGTGATGGTGCCAACACTCCCCTCTCGGTTGTTGCTGCTCCCTCAAGCCTCAGGAACGGAAAGCCTGTTTTGAATCTCTTCAACTGTTCGGCTACAACTTCGGCCGAAATTCCTTTCTTGCTCAAATGCAATTGGTCTGTCTTGCTAATCATATGATATGGTGGTTAAAAGTTTTTCTAAAAGCGAAAATAGAAATAATTTTCATAAATGGCAAAATAAAATGTTGATATTTAAAATAGAAAAATTAAATTCGCAGTTCAAATGGAGAGAATATGATTATGAGCGAGCTTTTGATACACACTGAAGAGGAGAAAAAGGTTATTCTGGAACTGGCCGATGTTCTTGTCAATAACATTGAAGGAGGAGTAGAGTCCGAAGCGTATGATTTCGTCAAGGAACGAATATCCGTTGCCATTGCCGAGGGTAAGGTGACAAGGGATACAATAGGTCTCAGTCCGGTGTTGAGCGACATGCAGACCGCTGTTCTGGTGGGGCATGAGATTGGTTTCCATCACGAGATAATAATAAGCATACTCCTGAACCGTTGTGTCAATGCCGGCACGGCTACCATTGAGGAGATTGACGGGATTTTTGGCGAGAGCGTGACAAAAATCCTTACTAACCTGATGCAGATAAACTCGCTCTATGCCAAGAGCCCTACAATAGAGTCGGAGAACTTCAGGAACCTGTTGCTCTCCTTCACCAATGACATGCGTGTCATTCTTATAATGATTGCCAGCCGTCTTGTCATGCTGCGTTGGCTCTTTGATTCGGATAATGACGAGGCACGCAGGCTTGTGGCAAACGAGGCGTCAAAACTGTACATCCCTCTTGCGCACAAACTCGGTTTCTACAAGCTGAAGTCGGAGATGGAGGACCTTGCTCTGCGTTATACCGAGACCGAGGTGTATGCCGAACTGAGCCGCAAGCTCGAGGAGACGGCAGCATCGCGCGAGGATTACATCGCATCGTTCATAAAGCCAATAGAGAAGCAGTTGAAGATGCAGCCGCACATAAAGTTCCGCATAAAAGGACGCACAAAGTCCATCAACTCCATATGGCAGAAGATGAAGAAGCAGCAATGCTCGTTCGAGCAGATATATGACCTCTTTGCCATCAGGATAATCATTGACAGCGAACCAAAGAACGAAAAGAGCGAGTGCTGGCAGGTCTACTCCATTGTGGCCGACATGTACACCCCAAACCCGCACCGTCTGCGTGACTGGCTTTCAGTGCCCAAGAGCAACGGTTACGAGTCGTTGCACACCACGGTTATGGGCCCCGAAGGCCGTTGGGTAGAGGTGCAGATACGTACCGAGCGCATGGACGAGGTTGCCGAGCACGGTCTTGCCGCACACTGGCGATACAAAGGCGTGCGAAGCGAAAAGGGACTTGACAACCTGCTTGCTTCAATACGCGACACACTTGAGAATATTGGTGAGGAGAGCTCGGCCGAGAACAAGTTCAAGATGGAACTCTACAAGGACGAGATTTTCATCTTCACGCCCAAGGGCGACCTTTACCGCCTTGCCAAGGGCGCGACAATCCTGGACTTCGCCTTTTCAATACACACAGGCTTGGGATGCCGCTGTACCGGTGCACTGGTCAACGGACGTAACGTGCCGTTGCGCCACACACTTTGCAATGGCGACCAGGTGGAAATCATAACCTCCAACAACCAGACACCGAAGTTGGCATGGCTGAACATTGTGCAGACAGGCCGTGCGCGTGCCAAGATACGCCAGGCGTTGAAAGAAATACGTGCCAGACAGGCCGACATGGGGCGTGAGACCATTGTGCGCAAACTCAAGAACCACAAGATTGAGTTCGACGAGTCAATAATGGACCACCTCATACGTAAGATGGGCTTCAAGCGCCTGACCGATTTCTACCAGAACGTATCGGACGGCGTAATTGACATTGCCGATGTGATAAAGCGCTATCAGGCACTGCTGAACCCCGAAAGTGAGAACCCCGAGCCACAGAGAAGTGCAGGCGACTTCACTTTCACCGGCAAGGAGCAGAGCGGCTCGTCGGATGTGCTCATCATTGAACGCAACCTCAAGGGAGTTGATTATAAGTTGGCAAAATGTTGCTCACCGATATTCGGTGACGATGTCTTTGGCTTTGTGACAATCAACGGCGGTATATCAATCCACCGCAAGGATTGTGCCAATGCGCGCCAGTTACAGGAGCGTTTTCCCTACCGTGTCATTGAGGCACGTTGGAGTGAGTTCGAGAACAGTAATGCCCTCTTCCCTGTAACCCTGCGCGTTGTGGGCAATGACAGCATAGGTGTTGTGACAAACATCACATCGGTAATATCGCAGGAGAAGGATGTCATAATGCGCGGAATCAACATTGAGTCGCACGACACCCTCTTCTCGGGAACCCTGTCACTGCTGGTTGGTGGCAATACCAAGCTCAACAAACTCATTGCAAAGATTGAGGGCGTGAAGGGCGTGAAGCAGGTTAAACGCGGTTAAAAAAGCATAAAAAGAGTACAGATACACCAAATTGCATTATTTTTGCATACACAAAAAAGACACGACAAGATGAAAAAAGGACTATTGATTATATTTGCGGCGCTGCTCACCTTTGTTGCAAATGCTCAGGAACAGAAGCGCGCTGACATTAAATTTGAAAAGACAACTATTGATTTGGGCACGTTCGGCCGCGAAACACCTATACGCAAATGCGCGTTCGTCTTCACCAACACCGGCGATGCCGATTTGTACATCCATCAGATATTCACCAGTTGCCGTTGCACAGGCAAGGAGTACCCTACCCACGCTATCAAACCGGGTGCCCAGGACTCCATCATTGTAATATTCAATGGTGAAAAGAGCGCTCCACGCAAGTTCAGGACAAGCGTTACGGTGCACAGCAATGCCAAGACCGAGATGACAAAAGTGTATATAAAGGGTGAAATGCTCCCGGCCAAAATTCAGGAGAATGAGATAATTGAGATTGAAGAGTGACGGGGCTTGTATAAGCCTGTATATCATAAGAGTGGCGAGATGACCTTTTGGTTTTCTCGCCACTAATTGTCTAATTGTGTGAATATTTTTCTAATAGTTTGTTTTTTTTACTGCAATGCCTATTTTTGTAACAACGCTTTAATGCGTTGTCTGTGGCATCCATGCCAAAAGAGCGACGTACGCAACTGGTAGTATTTCAAATTTAAAACAGGAAACATATGGCAGAGAAGGTTGTATCATTGATTGAAGAGATGAGGGAAAATGGCGAGAACATGCGTCTTTGGAAAAACGTGGAGCTCTCAGTCAAGTGCATTGAGAGACTCAATGCCATCGACGATGCAAGTGAACTTGAGAAGGCACTTGTTTGCAGCACAATACTGGATCTTATTCCCAAATATGATGTTCCCCGATATGCTCTCTCTATTCTCCAAAAGCAGAAGGCGTGGTTGGAGTCGGCCGGCGAAGAGACCGAGTATCTTACACTGGAAACTATACAGGAAGATATTGTTGAACTTGAGGAATATATCAATTACGAAGAGATTAGCAACGAGGAGTTTATGAGCAAATACTCTAAATTCCTGAAATTCGACCCAATACAGCGCACTCCAATGTGGGAGGAGAATTACTGTCGATGGGAACAGGAATGCGACAAGCGGTTGGGTGACACGCCACGTGGCATGGGC
>JAZRGF010000423.1:0-2540 GCA_045644005.1 Bacteroidaceae bacterium
TTATCGAACCTACGACCCACGCCCTAGAATGGTCTTTCCTCATCTCTTCGAGTATTTGTGCAAAGCAGGCTCCCGAATCCTTTATGACATCAAAGATGGTGGCTTTCCCTTCAAGAACACCATATACGCACTCATCGCCAATATACATTATTGTGTTGTCGGCCTCAATCCACTGGCCTTCACCATTCTTCATTGTGCAGTATTCGCTGATGCAAGGTACATTGTCTTTGCATTCGTTCTTGTAGCATATGATTTCAACCTGTGGCAACAGCTTGCTTATATGCTGTAAGGTGCTGTGGCATTTCTCCTCCTCGCTTTTGCGGTCATACCCCCAGAGCAATGAACATGCAGTTTCGTCCTGTAAAACCTTGAAACCTTGCTGTTCAATGTAGCCGATGTTCGAGAGCAGCTCCTTGAAATCCTCGCAGTGTATGTTCATCTGCCACGGCTCAAAATCAACGAGCACACCGTTTTTTGAAACTTTCTCCCACTGGTAGCAGGCGCCGTCGCCGCTGCCAAACAGATGCAGGCTCATCTGGGGGAAGTGTGCCACAACTTTATTGATATATTCGTCGAATTTTTTTGCATCATCGGGTTCTACTGTGCCATAACTGAGACCCCACTCAAAGAATGCAAGTCCGCCATAGCCATCTTCATCGGTCAAATCGAACTTGTATGCGTTGTTCAGTTCCTTTGCGTATGCATTGATTTTCTCGGCATCGCTTTCATTCCTTGCCTTTAAACTAAAATCCCAAAAAACTCCCATAGTATGATGTTGTGTTATTTAATTGCTAATATAGCAACATTATGTAAAAACTTTAAAAAACTCTCAACTGTTTCTTGGCCTGTCAATCCATTTATACCATTCGTTCACAAGGCTGCGGTAGCCCAGGGCTTTCATCTGCTCATACCGGTAGTTGAACCTTGCCTTGGTGTGCGTCTCGCTTGCTGTGTAGCGAAGGCAATCCTGCATGTAGGCATCAATCTCCTTCAGGCTCTTGTCCGTGTTTATTACAGGGAAATACCAGCGGCTCCAGTTCGTCTCGTTGGGGCTGTCACTGTCATACAGCTTTTTGTTGAATCGTTTTATGAATGCCCTCACTGCCATGTTATCCTCCTTGCCTTTACGGTTTTTCCAGCGTATTAGCGCACGTGCCTTGCGGCGCATCTTGCCCTTGAGTTTTTCCTTTGAAATGCGGCTTATGTCAATTACACCGTTGTAGTAGCTGAATCCCAGGAAACTCCATTCTTCGCCCGGCAGGGTAGTGACCTCCTTCTCTCTGTTCACAGTCAGTCCCTTGTCATCAATGTGTGCAAAGATAATCTTCTTAGCCTCCTCAAGTGTCTCCATTTGCTTGGCAAACACAATTATGTCGTCCGAGTAGCGACAATATATCACATCCTCTCTTTGGTCAAAATCCCTATCGAGTTCCGTCAGGTACAGGTTCGAGAAGAACACTGCCAGCGGTGTCCCGGCCATGACCCCTTTCTTCTCCTCAATAATCTCTTTGCCCACTTTTACAAAAGTGTTACCCAGCAAGCCCTGTGCGAAAGCCAGAAACTCCTGGTCCTTGGCAAATACCCTCTTCAACATCTCCAGCATCCTCTCCACATCAATGGAGTTGAAGTAGTTGCTTATGTCAATCTTGTACGAGTAATAGCTGCCAATGTGTGGCGTGCCTGTGATTCTCTTTATAGCCCTCTTCACTCCGTTGTTCACCCTGAAAGAGTAGAGGTTGGGCGAGAACAGGTGGTCATACTCCCTCAGGAGCAGGTGAGTGAGCAACTTCATTACAAGGTTCTCTTCTCTCCCGAAAGTATATACAACACGCTTCTTCTGTTTGCCGATCTTGGCTATCTCTTTTTTTACGGGATATGAGAACGGCTTCCCTGCAAGAATCTTCTCCACACATGGCAGGTACATACCCTTCTCAATGAAGCGCGCGAGTTCCCGGCTCTCTCCCGGCTGCAGATACCCGCTCTCCACCTTGCTTTGGTGGAATGTCTCCCATGTGTCCTTTTGGACTATCCTGTGCAGTATTGACATATATGAGAATCCTAAAAAATGAAAGAGGAGAAACGCCTTTGAACAACGTTCAAATAGCCTGAATAGGCCAGGAATGGCCATGACGGCCTATGCAGGCTATGACACCGAACCTTACCCTCACCGGCTATCTGCAAAGTCTTTCTTATGTGGTGGGGCTGTGTTCGCAGCAGATGCTTTATGCCTTCTCCTCTTTCAATGAATGAAATTCAGTTCCAAGTGTAAAAGTAATGACATTTCTATACAAAACAAAATTGCGTGGCCATAAAAGCAGCAATTCCACGTATCACACACCTTAAGTGTCACCCTTCGACCTCCAACACTCCTTTTATGAATTTGGTCACGCTCTCTATCGCATCGGGGTCGCGTATGCTCTCTCCCTGAACAATTACGGCATCACAGAACTGCTTAATGTGTTCCTTGTATGTCGCAGTCTCAATGTCCGGCGCAAAGAACAGCGAGTGCGCGTCGTTGTTGCGGCCATTCTGCAAGGCAT
>JAZRGF010000424.1:0-1356 GCA_045644005.1 Bacteroidaceae bacterium
ACTTATCGCAAGGCCGGCACAATAATGTCATGGGATAACGGCAAGGCGAACGATGCTGCAGGCCTGTTCAAACTCAATGCCGAGGTTGAGGTGGGGCACGACAATAGCGAACACGACCGCATGAACAACGTGGAGACGTTGCTTGGCAGTGCCGGCAACCATTGGTCATATAACCGCACTCTTGTCTCTACAGCTATGCACGATGTCAATGCGAATGTTGATTTTACATATAACATTGATTCACTAAGTCGCCTGTCGGCCGATTTTGTCTATAGTTACTATGACACCGACATGGATGCAAGCGAGAATACATCGGTATATTCCACAGCTGCCGGTTTTGAGAATCCTGAACTTGGGCTTGTGGACGATGCCGTGAGTGGGGGACTTGCTGCTGTGGGTGTGAACTCCCACAAGAAGTTGAGCGATAATTATGGCATTCGTAATAGCTTGGGTGCCGATGTCCGTTTTATACACCGTTTCAGGAAAGAGGGTTATTCCCTCAAGGCGGGTGTTGAGTACTACAGGGGGGAGTATGGGACTTCCGCCAACAGCCTTTCGGTCTACCGCTACTTCAACAGTGCCGATTCCGCGGTGGTGCAACGCCGTTACACCGAGGACCCCTCAAGCAATGACGAGTTTTCGGCACGGGTTGCGCTCAACGGTGCAATAACCAAGAACATACAGTTTGAGGTAAACTATCACTATAAGTATGAAAAGGAGGATGAAAGTTACAGCCTTTATCGCCTTGACCGTTATCCATACTATGCCACGCCGGGGTTGCCGCTTGGTGTGCGCCCATCGGCTGCCGACTCTTTGGCAGCGGTGATTGACATTGAGAACTCGCTCTATTCGCAGCCAAGAACCCATCTGCACAGTGGCCGCTTCTACTTCTATGGCAAATGGGAGAAGATTGATGCCAACCTTGGTACAACTGTGCTCTACCACGATGACCGGCTCGACTATGAAAGAGCCGGGATGGAGTATGCCCCCGAGCGCAGGTATGTGGAGTTTGCCCCTTTGGCATCGTTTAGGTGGCGGTTTGCCAAAAACGGAACACTCTATGTGCAGTTTTATGGCTATGAGCGTCGCCAGTCATTGTTGGAACTGTTGCCCATTACCGATACAAGCAATGAGATGGTCGAGCGTGTGAACAATCCCAACTTGAAGGTGGGGTGGAACAACAATTTCAATATGACGGGCCGCTGGTTCAACGAGAAGCGTGGCGACAGCTATCATGTGAATGCCAACTATGGAAATCACCTGAATTCGGTTGTGGATATCATACAGACTGACCCGCTCACCGGCAAGATGCTGCACACAAAGGATAATGTGAACGGTAACTATTATCTCTTTGTC
>JAZRGF010000425.1:0-4239 GCA_045644005.1 Bacteroidaceae bacterium
TTCGCAGAATGTGCAAACAGTATCGAATTGTTCCTCTGTCAGGCTCTTAATGCTATGATGTCCTACCAAACTATTCAGCAGCCTATATTCCTGTTTTTTTGAAGGGTTGCCCATCAGTTCGTTTGCGATGTTCACAATCTCTTGTTTTTTCATAATTTACTGTATTTTTTTTGGTCTTTCCTCTGCTTTTTTCTCAAGAAACTCCTTTAAGGTTGTTCCGCAGCCGTCTGTTTTTACAAAATCACCTTTTTGTTCGTCCCACTCGGCTTCGACAGTGCTGTTTAACGACTCTCTGGAAATGCGACGCCCGCCCTTGAAATATTGCGCTGCATCGAGCATTACGCGTGTACCTTTGTACTCCACAAAGCAAATTTCACCACCGGTCTTGGGGTTCTGGAGTGCTTTGGCTGTGTATGTGGAAGCGTAAAGTTTGCCGCTTTTGAATATAAGGGTGTTGCCGTTACGTTCATCGAGGCGGAAAAGTTCTGTCCTTGCAACATTTTTGGGAAGTCCAGTTTTTGCCAAATGCGATGGCAGTTCGCAATGATAAATGAGATTTTCACCGGCTACAAAAACTTTTGATTTGTTATTTTCCATAGTGCTTTGTTTTATACGTTACGCACATAATATAGTAACTTTTTGAAAAATTTCGATTTTTTGAGTTGGTACCGATGAAAATAGTTCATATCGCATTGAAACACAATGCGATATGAATAGTTAAAAGTTGTTAATAAAAACGACCAATATCAGGGAATAATATAGCAGTTGATCCAGCGTTCAAATGTCATTCTGCACGGCTCACCTTCACCTCTATCTCGCCATTCTTCACAGCCTTTAAAAGGGCAATGATTTGCTGTTCCTTCTCTTCGGTCATCAGTTCGTATGGGTATCCGTCGGTCTCGCTCTCGGGGAAATACTTGCCTTCGGCGTCGTTCTTCACATATATTTCGCAACCTGGCTCTTCGGCCTTGTAGTAGATGCACAGGGTGGGGTATGTCTCTTTTAGTATTGTGTGCAGTTCGTAGTGGGGAGTCCACGCGCTCTCTATGGTGGTGCGCAACGTGTCGCCGGTGCGCTCCAATGATATCCAACCACCACGACAGTCCAATAAATCGGATGATTTCTTGCCCAATGCCTGTGCAAGGTCGTCCAAACCGTCCTTCTCCTGGTTCTGCAGGTTATTCATTGTGTTGTACAATGCATTGAGTTCTCTCTCTTCGCCTTCGAATACATAATCAGTTGTGCAAATGTTTGGCATAATCGTATATGTTTTAATTTATACTTATAATATAGTAACTTTGGGTAAAAAATTCAAAAAATGGGGTAACTTTTTTTACTCACAGCTGTTTTTAAAGCATTTTGTCTATTCTTGCGGCAAGTTCGTCCATTTTTTTACAGAGTGCGGGCATCAGTTTCAGGTAACCCACAAGTGCATGTATGCCAATGCGCCCGTTAATATCCAAACGGAAGCGGCGGTCCCTGGCGTTGGGGAAAATGGCAAGAGTGTTTTTTAAGTCAAATGAAGAATAAATCATTTCATCCATTATCATTTCGGCATCCCCCACCCTGAAGCAGGCGATTTTTTGCTCTCTACTTGGATTGCTCAAGAACTTTGAGGCGGTAATTACAATCTCTCCCACAACTTCTTTCCCTTCACAAATTTCTGTAACTGCGGTTGAGCATAGCTGTTGTCTGGTTGTAGAATGAAGAACCGCTCTCAAGTTGCTGACGATAGTGTTTTTATACCACCAGAAGCCTCTCACCCTCGTGTTATATAATGGTACGAATTCGGAGATTCTCTCAATTTCAAAATTCTTGATAGAGAATCGATCATCGTACTTGTTGCTCATCAGTATAAAGTAATTGCTGATGGCATCCATCCAGGGTTGTACGATGGCTTTGAATGTGTTGCCGCTATCGAGGCCTTTGCTGCTGCATTCTGCTATGCTGCTTTCAATGGTTGCATCATCTATGGGATCAAGCGGAATCTGTTCCTCGTCTAATAATGCTGTCTCCATTGTGTGGATGCGCATCTGCTTTGCGTGGTATGCAATCTCCTCCTGGCGCAGGCGATATTCAAGCGCAAGGTCCATAAGCAGTGTTGTAAGGTCCAGAAAGTAGAATTCCTGTTCTGTGAGCTCAAGTGTGTGTATGTTGCCGCTTGTGGCGCGCCAGGGTATCTCCTTGGCCGGGATTATTGTGTAGTGAGAAAAAGGAGAGCCTTTAACGTAGGTTCTCTTGATTTCCATCTGTATGCAGTCGTATGTTATTGTGCATATCTGCGTCATCACATCCTTACGTTTAAAGTAGAGCGAATTGTTGTACACATCATCTTCAAAAGGAATCTCGGCGGTATCCATTTTCAGTAGTTCCGGGTCGGCGCCCTTTTTTTTCAGCGCAGCACGCAGTCCCTGTTCGGTGAACTGTATTCTGCCGTCGTTGAAGGATACTATGGGGTTAGGCTCGTTCTTGAACTTGGCCGATTCGCCGTGATAGTATCTGAGAAACTTTAAATCAAGTTTCTCGTTTACGGTTTTCTTTATCTCATCAAGCTCGTACCCACGTCCGATGTAAGCATTGTAACGTTCACCAAATGCATCGCGACGCTTCTGTGCGTCGCATTCGTTATGTGCCAATATGCGTTTCATCTTTTAAATCTTATGTTCACTTACCTTTCCGTTTTCCGCTTGAATCTTATCTCTCCATCTGGCATACACGCCCTGTCTTGCGCAGATTCTCATGTATGTTTTTGTAACTGCTCTCGTTGTCTATCACCCAGAGCAGTTTTGTACGCAGCTGCTCTGTGTTGGGGCACGGGGCATAGCCGTCGGTGATTATTATGAGTCCGTCATATTCGGGGTGCTCTACGGCGTAGTCCACTGGTGCTTGTAAATTGGTACCGCCACGTCCTTTAACATTTAGTTCTTTGATGCTTTTTTTTGCATCGGATAGTGTCAACGGTGTCCCATACACACGGGTGTAGAACATCAGTACATCAATCTCCTGGATTCCGTACTTGAAGAACGAGGTTATTACATTCAGGTATCGTCCCAGGTCCTCGCTGCCCACCGAGCCGCTGGTGTCTATGGCAATGAGCAGGTGCGTGGTAAAGTCGTAACGGCTGCCCATTTGCTCAAAGCCGAAGCGACGGCTGGGGCGCATACGGGTGAGGCGGCGCTTCTGTGAAATGATGCTTGCACGGAACATGCGCAACACTGCGCGGTAGTCAATTTTGCCCTCGGCTGCCTTCTTTATAAGTTCTATAAGGTCACCGGGCAAGCTGCCCCATGACGATGAACTCTTTACAATGTCGGTTATCTGGCGTGCCTGGAACTGGTCTTCCTCCCAAAGATCGGTGTATCCCGATGTGGGCTTGGCATGAGACTCATCTTCTTCCTTGCCGTTGTCTGTTGATTGTTGACTGTTATCTTCTGTCAGCTCTTCTCCTTCATTGCCCTGGCCGTTGTTTGTTGATTGTTGACTTTTTTCTTTTGTTAGCTCATCCCCTTCGTTGCCCTGGCCTTTATCTGTTGATTGTTGACTTTTGTCTTCTGTCAGCTCATCCCCTTCGTTGCCCAAGGACGTAGGCAAACGATACTTTTCATATGCCAGTGGCTGACTTTTGTCTGTTGTCTTTTGTCTGTTGTCTTCTGTTGACTCTTCACCTTGCTGTCCTCCGGAATTACCCTTACTGGGTGCATCTCCATCACGATGAGCATCCATCTCGTTCGGCTGTTCGCCTTGACCGCGACCTTGTCCTTGCTGTTGCTCACCGTTTCCTCCTTGTCCTTGCTGCTCGCTTTCTTGCTCGTTTCCGCCCTGTTGTCCGCTTTGACCGCCGTATTGTCCTTGTTGTCGGCCTTGACTGTTTCCTTGTCCTTGCTGCCGCTTGCTCTCTTGCTGTTGTTCGCTCTCCCGTTCTTGTTGTTGCTTGCTGTCATCTTGGGCTTGCTGTAATTTCTCACGCTGCTCGTTCAGGCGCATTGCATACCATTCGTAGTTCTGTCCTGTGGGCAGGTCAAAATCTTCGGGGCGTGCAAGGTTTGCCCACGCAAGGTTGTAGGCCGGCGAAATGACAAGGTCGCTTGCCGTCTGCAACACAATTGATGGGCAGCCCATCGGCTGTCGGGCGTAGGGGTGCTGCAGCAATATGCGTATAATCTCCACACGCAACAGGTCACGCAGCCGACTCTCCGTCATAGTTTCTATGATGGCCGGGTTATACTCTATGCGCCCTTT
>JAZRGF010000426.1:0-4586 GCA_045644005.1 Bacteroidaceae bacterium
TCTTCTGAAGGTCAAGTTTCTTTGCTTCGTATTCAGCCTCGATCTGCTCGCGTTTCTCGGCGTTGTCTCCCGCTGCTGCGAGTTCCGCCTGCATCTGGGCGTCGATATTTGCTAGCTCTGCATCTTTGGCTGCACTTACTGCTTGGGATACTCCGTCAATGACCTGCATTGCCGTGTTAAGGGCGTCTGTCCAGCCTTGAGTCTGTATTTCCCGTTCCTGAGCTGCATATTCTTCTGTCAGTTGCTTTTTCCTGGCAAGATACTCTTCTTCGGAAATCAGCTTGCTTTCATGTAGGTTCTCGAGAGCTGCCATTTCGGTATCGAAACTGCTCTGTAGGTCGGCGAGTTTTGCATCCTTGCTGACACTCGATGTGGACTGCTTGTACGCGAGGGCATCCAATATCGGGTTGCTTGCGGTGTCGTTCTCGATTTCGCTGTTCAAGGCTGCTGCCTCGGCCGCAAGTTCCTGAAAAATCTCATCACATATGCGGTCGGATTCTGCCTTCAGGGACTCCATTAACGCCTTGGTCTCGTCAGAGCCGGACTTGAGCATGTCGTTGACCTTGTTCATGACTTCGAGGCGTTTGTCTGAGATAGTCTGGTCGATTGCCAAGACATCCTTGCCGTATGCCTCGTTGATTGCTCTCTTCTGAACGAGCATTGTCATCTCGGCAGCATAGGACTTCGCGCGGTACTCCGCTTCGGAAATTTCTCGATTCCCGAGTTGCTCCTTCAGTTTGATCAGTTCGCGGCCGTATGCGTCTTCAGCAGACTTGATGCGTTGGTTGTAGGCCTCTTCTGTGGCTTGTTGTTCCTCTGCTGCCATTTGTTTTTTGATCGAAGACTCTTTCTCTGCCCGACCAGCAGTTTTTTCTGCTAATTCGGCATCTGCTTCATAAAAGCGTACTTTTGCGTCTACATACCCCTTGACAAGTTCGTCATTGGCGAGATTATATTGTCTCAGGATTGCTGCATACGCTTGGGTGGTCTCTGAATATTCGGCCTTCTTCTTTTTCAACTCATCAACAATAGGTTGATTGGTCGCTTTTGTAACGGAATCTCCCTGTCTAATGGTTGATTCAAGTGTGGCAATATTCTCTAACAGGGTGTTATATTCCGAGGCAACTTTGAATGCGTCTCGATTCTCATTGTAAGCATCAACTGCTACAGTCAGTTTATCTTCAGTAAGCCCGGTTCTTCCTTCGGATAGTTTTGTGAATGCGGCGTCGAGTTCCTGTTTGGCGATTTCAGACTTTGTGGTGGCGAGTTTGGATTCAATGTCAAGAATCTTATTCATTGCATTCAGTCTTTCTTCCGGGCTCTTGGTCGCATCGTTGACGATCTTCTGAAATTCTGCAATCTTTTTGCGAGCCTCCGCTTGCTCAATCCGTAGCGAGTTGTTTCTTTCAAACAATTCGTCCTCCATTTCGGCTGATTTCTTGGCTGCTCTCATCGCATCGCCAATGGATACTTTAACAACATTGCTACCTTGCCCAATCCTTGAAACGAACTGATTCCATCCGGCTTGCACCTGAGCAATGGCTATGCTCCACCTGTCTCCCCAAGTCTGAGACTGCTCGGTCATCTGCTTGAATAAACTTTGTGCGGCTTTTACTGTAAGCCCCAAAACTGAAAACATTTTTGCGTTTTCTCCAACGAAGGTTTTTAGTCTCCCTAATGCGCTCTCGTTCTCTTGTGCTCCAGCCTTAACATCCGCCATTCGCTCTTGGGTGGCAATCAACTCATTGTTGTATTTTTCCCAGAGTTCAGGGTCGGACTCTTTGTGGAGACTGTTTATCTCTTTACGCAGTTTTTTTGCATGATTGCTGAGTTGGTTATAACTCATAGAATTAAGCCCAACAATTGAGGCATACTTTTGGGCTTCTTTGCTGCTGCTTTGCAGTTTGTTTTTCGTTATTTCAAGTTGGCTGTTTAACTTTTTGTACTCTTCGCTGTCTTTTTTGCCAGCCGAGGCGAGTTTGGAAAGTTCTTCTTCAGTTTTTGCAACTTCTTTTCTTAGTGCTTCGCACGCATCATTTGTTGCTTGATGTCCTTTGACAAAATCTTCCTTATCTTTGGGGTCAAGTTCAATACTGGCGATGAACTTGAAGATTTCATTAGTAACTGACATACCCTTTGTGTTTTGTACAAAAGTATGTCAATATAATAGAAAGAGAAAGGACACGCAAGCAGCGTGTCCTTTCTCTTTCTATAGTGACAAAATAATAGCGATGAACATGACAATTCCGATGCCAATTATAGCACCAATCAATATGTCACTAATCAATTTGGAGAAAAAATTTTTGTTTTCGCTCATAAGTCCAGTGTTTTTAGTGTTTAGTCAAAAGTATCGTGAAATGTATTGATCATGACGTCGGGTATCATCCGGTTGAGAGTCCGCCGTACATCAGCAACGAGGTAGCCACACACATACTTGTTGTAGATCGGAGCATAGCGTTTCTTCTTCTTGCCCTTGCGACCTTTCTTCATGTCCAGGAAACGGATGTGCAGCGGGTATGTGATCTCTATCTTCGTCCCGGAGGCTGAAGGCATGTTCCAGAGTGCATCACGGAGTCTTCCTGTGCGTCTGTAATACGGCGCATCTGCCGCAGCCTCCCTTTGCCTGACGAAGAGTTTCTCCGCCTGGTTTTCGAGGTACCGTCCCACCTCATGCTTGAATTCGTCTGCGAACATAATGCGTTGTTTTCGACAAAGATAAACATTTTCCTCATGTCACGGATATGGTCCCTGGACATTTTACTGCAGATGATCCACCAGGTCTATGCCTATAAGTTTCGCAATCTCGCATTTGATGTCGATCAGTCCGGAGTCGATGTCGTCGATCTCTTCCCAATGTGATTTCCAGAATGTGTCGTTCGGAAGTTTGCCGCACCAGTCGGACTATGCCTTCTGTGCCAGGTGTGTGAGGTGCAGGACTGTGAGCAGTTCCTGATTAGTCTGGGGGAGTGCTTGAATCTTGTTTGCCATAGCCTGTCCTCCTTAAACTGCCTGGTTGAACAATGTGGTCTCCTGCTTCTTCGCCGGCTTCTTCCTTGCCATGCTGCGGAACTCCGTCATGGCATCGGAGGCCTTCTCTGCTGCAATCTTCATCATCTGCAGGTGCTTGATCTTGCTCTGCTGTTCATAAAGCAGACGGTTGATGCTGATGAACATCTGCTCGCATTCTCCCATGATCTGCTCGTCGAGCGGCAGGCCGGTGTCTTCTGCCACCTGCTGCAGCATCTTGAATGCATAGACGATTTCACATGTTCCTTCAATGAGGTTTCCAAGACTTTCATTTGCTGCCTTCAGCGTCTTGGTGCTGACAGTGATTTCATTAGTGTAACGCATAACCTAATAAAATTAAAAAACTCCTACGTTAGGGCTGCGTTACACCAATACCTTGCGGCACAGATAGTCTCAGCTTTCGCATTCGACGCCCATAGCAGGAGAAATGTATGTTTCTATTGTAAGTATCCTCGGTCGTGAGGTTGCCGCAAATAGAAAGTATTTATTGATGTAACGCAAGGGCAAAGGTAGGAATTTTTTCGATAACACAAATAATTTTTTGCATACACAAGCAAACTATTGCTCTACCTATCCGAAAATTATCGTTTCTGGGCCTTTTTAGTTTACACGTTTCCTTGAATTTATATTTAAGAGAAAAACATTATGACTTAAGGCAAAAATTTTTCCCAAACATCAACCTTTTTCTCTTTACTATACTATTTATAAACAGTAGATTATTCATAGAAAATCCTGAAAAAGGTACACTCTACCCTAAATTTTGGGGTGGACTTAAATATGTTATTATAAAATAAAAAATAAATGTATAAGATATGGAAATGGAATTTAAACTCCACATCGACCTTACGAAGGTCCTAGACCTATTGGTCAAAGTTGTATCACTATTCCTACTGATCAATCAGTAGAAGAGTAATAAAAAATGGAATCACACCAGATTTCATTTTTTTCGTTATTGTTGTATCATGCTATCCATAGGGGGAAGTCCTACCTTTAGTTTGTCGAGAGACTGGAGCATCTCAAATTTTTCGTTTATAGGCTTAAGTTTGTTCTCAAATCCTTTTTTACTTTCGTGGACGGTATCTTTCATCTGTCTGACTTTATACATAATCATGAAATAGAATACGATGAAGTTGATGAATGGAAGTAGTACTGATGTTATTACAATGCATGGTTTTAAGTCTGTTAAAAAGCACGTACTCCAATTTTGTCCAACCCAAATAAAGGGAAATGATATGATGGTGATAATTACAAAGAAGCCTATAGACCATTTAAGATTGCAGCACTGAAATCCTTTATTGGATATATATGACCAGATGCAATATATTGCTGTAAGTAAACAGCTGATACCAATGGCATAACTATAATCCCAAGCTGAAAGGAACAATAAAAAGCAGGTGTACAAGAACATCATCAAACTTAGTCCTGAAAAACATTTAAATTCGCAATTGCTTTGTGCCCAATCAAGAAGTTTTTGTCTTTCTGTTGCAACTTCCTCTCGTGCCTTCTCGTAATTTCGTTTCGTTTCCTCAATCACCTTATTGGTGCTGCCTGTATTTATG
>JAZRGF010000427.1:0-2077 GCA_045644005.1 Bacteroidaceae bacterium
CTGTGTGTTGTTGCCCGCATTGTTGTTTGGCAATGACTCCTCGTCGTCGTCCTGGTCGGTGAAACCAAAACCGCCGGTAACGTTGCCACCGTTGGTGTCGGGCATCTTTGACTTGATGATGTCGGTCACTTTCTGGTATGTTACACTGCTTGCATCGAGTATGTCATACGCAACGTTGTTCCTCTCGCGCAGTATGCCAAGCAACAGGTGCTCACTGTCGGCATTCACCTTGCGTGAACGTGCCTCAAGGGTTGCAAAGCGCAGAATGCGGGCTGTGCTCATGCTCATCTCAACATCTTCGCTGTATGGCAGCTCCGTTGTTGTCACGTCATTCACGCGCTCCTCAATTCGCTGCTTAATCTCCATTACATCAACCTCCATGCCGCACAGAATCTCCACCGCACTGCATTTTTCCATGCGTATCATGCCAAGGAGCAAGTGCTCCGGGTTTATCGTTCTGCTGCGCAGGCGGGTTGCCTCTTCCTTGCTCAACGATAGTATTTCCGTTATTTTCTGCGAAAATTCGTTTCTCATTTTCTTAGTCCTCCAAATTAGAAGTTTTTTAATATCCGTGTCCGCTTGTTTCAGGACGCGAAGATAGTTGATAAAATGCAACTATTTCCACCTTTTTACATAAAGTATCTTACAAAAACCGTGCCAAACTATTAAAAAAACGAAATTAAATACCATTTGGCGAACAAAATGAGTGTAAAAAAATCAACGTTGGTGTCATGTCGAACGGATGTGAGACATCTCTATATCGATTTAGATTCCTCGTCGCTCCGCTCTGTCGGAATGACATTGGCAGAGACTTCACATATCAACTGTTATATTATTCTTATATTTCTTGCCAATAATAACGCGAAATCCTTGTTTTTTTTGTAATTTCGCGTTTTGAAAGCACATTTATATATAATGTGTGGGAATGAAAGGTAATAAACTAAAATCTATACAATAATGTTCAGAACAAAAACTTGTGGCGAACTAAGGTTGGCCGATGTAAACAGCACAGTAACCCTCAGCGGTTGGGTACAGCGTGCACGCAAGATGGGTGGTATGACATTCGTTGACCTTCGCGACCGTTACGGCGTGACCCAGCTTGTATTCAGCGAGGATGTAAATGCCGAACTTTGCGAGAAGGCTTCGCACCTTGGCCGTGAATATGTAATCCAGGCAACAGGTGTTGTCAGCGAGCGTCAGAGCAAGAATGCAAATATCCCTACAGGTGCCATTGAAATCATCGTTAGCGAGCTCAACATCCTCAACGAGGCAGCAACACCTCCTTTCACAATAGAGAACAACACCGACGGCGGCGACGATATCCGCATGAAGTACCGTTATCTCGACCTTCGTCGTGAGGCGGTACGCAAGAATCTTGAACTGCGTCACCAGATGACAATGGAGGTTCGCCGTTACCTCGACTCAATGAACTTCATCGAGGTTGAGACACCAATGCTCATTGCATCAACCCCCGAGGGCGCGCGCGACTTCGTTGTTCCTTCACGCATGAACCCCGGCCAGTTCTACGCACTGCCACAGAGCCCACAGCTCTTCAAGCAGCTGCTGATGGTATCAGGTTTCGACCGCTATTTCCAGATTGTAAAATGTTTCCGCGACGAGGACCTGCGTGCCGACCGTCAGCCCGAGTTTACACAGATTGACTGCGAGATGAGCTTCGTTGAGCAGGAGGATGTGATTTCACTCTTCGAGGGCATGGCAAAGCACCTGTTCAAGACCATCCGTGGCGTTGAGCTCACCGAAGCATTCCCACGCATGACATGGCACGATGCTATGAAGTACTACGGTTGCGACAAACCCGATACACGTTTCGAGATGAAGTTCGTTGAGCTCATGGACATCATGAAGGGTCACGGCTTCCCCGTGTTCGACAGCGCCGAGTACATCGGTGGTATCTGTGCAAAGGGTGCTGCAACATACACACGCAAGCAACTCGATGCACTTACCGACTTCGTTCGCCGTCCACAGATTGGCGCAAAGGGTATGGTATATGCACGCGTAGAGGCCGACGGTACAGTCAAGTCAAGCGTTGACAAGTTCTATACACAGGAGGTACTGC
>JAZRGF010000428.1:0-1392 GCA_045644005.1 Bacteroidaceae bacterium
ACGCACAGCCGCCTATGACAAATGGGAGTTCTTTGAACTCAAGGAGCGCAACGGCAACGAGCTCACCTTCAGGCACAGGAAAAAGTTCGACCTCAAGGACTACAAAGGCAAAGTCCTCACCAACCCCAAGACCGGCGACGAAATCTGCTTCATCACAATTGGCATGAACAAATACATGCTCGACGCAAAATACTACATTAGTGCAGGCCGTCCAATCAGCAAAGAGACCCTCGATGCCACTGTCGAGGGCGAATGGAACGAAGAAAAACAGGAATTCGCCCAAACCGCCGAGTGCGGTATGACACTTGGGGAGTTTCTGGAGAAAAAGGCCAAGAAAATCAAATAAACAAGTTTTCAGCGCCCAACCGGGCGCGAAAACTACATGTAAAAGTGTATAAGAAAATGGAAAACAATAACACGCCTACTACAGTGACCGGCATTTATGACCTGTGCAACAATATCCGGAAAAAGCAGATAGACAACCAAATGCACATTCCCGAGAGCTTTGATGGAATGAAGGTGATAGACACCCGTGGATATGAGATTGAGGAAATGGCACCGTGCAAACTATGCATGAGTGTTGTAAAGGCAAACGACGAATGGCATGTATGCAACGAAGAGGGCGAGCGATTGCCCATAAACGGCCTGGGCATGCAGTCGCTACACAATGTGGAGGATGCATTGCTCGAAGTCTGGGCAAACATCCTTGACTGGGAGGCTCAATGGGATTGAAAGGAGATATTTTGCAGGAACAACGCACAAGATCCCCCATATTTTTTGACTATCAAAAAACAGATTTCATACAAGACTAATATGAGAATACCGCTTAACCAATTCTATCACCCTGTAAGGGACGAGAGAAAGCACATAATGTTCATTGGAGACATTTTCGACAGCAAGAAAGATGCAGCATTGATTCCTGTGATGAAGCTGCTTGACAAGGAGTACTGCTGCATGCATGTGGAGCTGTTAAGGAACCCGTCACAGACATTGATATCCATTAAATGTTCCTGCATGTCCGACACATACAAACCCGACCTTATTGTTGCATACGGCAGCGGTGCAACACTGGCAGCGCAGGTAGAGGGTATTGAAAAGGTGCTGATAAGACCCTATTACAGCAGCAGTAACATGCTTGCTAACATACTGGGAGAGAAAGGGCAGAAACAGAGAATAGAGTTGCCCACATTAGGGCAACCCGAGTACCTGACCGTGATTCGCCCAATGGTTTGGGAGTGGCAAAAACTTGAGGAGAATGCCTTGCAGAATGGCCGCAACAACGACGCGCACTCGCTGTTCTTTGCGCCGGACATTGAGACTGCGACATACAAGGAACACATTAAGCAGTTCTGTGATGCCGTAATTGTTCAGGGAGAGAGCATACGCGACCCC
>JAZRGF010000429.1:0-2464 GCA_045644005.1 Bacteroidaceae bacterium
ATGAAGTTCCAGCCGGGACGATCGAGATATTCATCCTTGGTGGTGAAGCTAAACGCGAAGGAGGTGTTGTCGCCCGCTGCCTTTATCTTGCAATCATCGAATATCTGGTCGTCCTCATTACCCCATATCTCGATGCGGCACTCTCCCGTATAGTCCTCTATGAAACCACTACAGATATAGGTATGTTGGATATACTCGTTGCCCGTCAATGTGGATACCGTTGCCTCGTCGACTATGCACTCAATAGTCAGGTGCGACAGGGTTATTCCGTCAAAGTCAAGCTCATCGCAAGAGGACAAAGAGAAGAGGCCGGTCAGTGCCACCAAAGTGTTGATGATTTTCTTCATAAGTGTTTTATTGATTATCTATTTGTTCTTTTACTTGTTGCACATCAAATCCCACAGTTTTGAGTACAACCGTTTCACTTTTATCTATAACAAAACAAGTCGGAGTAGACTGCACACCATACTTTATTTTAAAAGGTGAATAATCTGGCTTCAATTCAGATATAAATATATAGTCATCGGAATATTGATTGCGAAAATCTTTCAGTTCCTCAAGAGTGCTAACAGAATAATAGACAACTATTGCGAGGTTATCATCGATGTATTCCTCGCGTAATGCAGCAAGTTCTCTACGACCAGAACGCCCCATACAACCCAAACCTCCATAGATAAGAAGGATATTCTTATTACGATATTCGTTCCAAGCAATCTTATGCCCATCGGCATTGACTGCATCTATAAGAAAGAACTCCATGCCCACATCAATCTGCTTTGTAACAATATGCTCTTTGATTGCCTTTGCACATTCAGATTTACGAAGGTCGCGTGGTAGTTTTCTCAAAATATTTTGAAGAGTATCCTTTTCGATATCTAATCTAAGCATAAAACAACGCCTCAGTCCGCTCGGTGTCGCAGAGTATTCGATTGCAAGTTTCTTGTTTTTGAGGTCTGCATATGCCTCTAATTCTACGGCCTTAATGTACAGGGAATCCTCGTTTCCTGCGTATAATTCAGCTAATCTTTCTCCTTCAGCCTCATACTCTGCCCACAAAGTGCTATCAGCACTTATATACTCTTGTTCACGCTGCGCATCAAACATCTTAGGAGTGCATTGAATGAATACTAAACAGCAAAGAATGCTAAATAAATATAGATTTTTCATAGATTTCATTTGTTCCTTTGTTATTATTTCTTTGCAAATATATATCTTTTCTGTGATATAAGGGCACCTCAAAAATAGAATTGATAAAAAATCATTTTTTAACGCTCCACCTACCTCCTATCATATCGCTGTATCTTGGGCTGGCCGCTGCAGTCTACGTCGCCGCTGCCGTTGATGTTGGCGTTGATGGACTCGGAGGCATAGCAGTCGATGTCGCCACTACCGTTGATTGCGGCGTTGACGTGCAGGCAGTGTAGTTGGTCGCAGTCGATGTCACCACTGCCATTGATGTCGTAATGTGCCTCGCGGGCTTTGCCAGCAAGCTGCACGTCGCCGCTGCCGTTGATATTCACACTGACGCGTTGGCTGGTGAGGTCGTGTGCCTCGATGTCGCCACTGCCGTTGATGTGGAGCGTCAGGGACTCGGTGTGGATGGGGCCGCGGAGCATCACGTCGCCGCTGCCATTGACGCTGACACCAGAGAGCGCGGGGCTGTGAGCGATGACCTTGAGCTGCGAGTTGGCGGTGAAGTGATGCTTCGTACCGCGCTTGTAGGCTACTACCAGTCGGCCGTGATGGATGGTGGCCTCCACCTTATCGGCAAGGTCCTCGCTGACGATGAGCGTCACGCCACTCTTGCCGTTAAGGCTCTGCGTATACTCCAGGTCGCCAGCCACGCTGAGGTCTATCAGGCTGAATGCCTCGGCATCGCGCATCTCAATGGTGATGGTCTTCATCTCCTTCTCCTTGACGGCTCTCACACGCCAGTTGCTCGCCATTGCCGTCACACTCACGAGTAATGCCATTGCGGCACAGATGATGTTTCTTGTCTTCATATTTTCAGTTTTTTAGTTTGTTTTATTAGTTGAAAGCACTCGGCGATGCCGTCTAACTGTCCCTCTGTTTATAGAGGGACGAGCGAAACAACGTGGAGCGGAGGGAGTTATAAGCGTAGCGCGTAGGAAAACATCCTTCACTTGTGAAATACTCCGCGCTCCGTTTTTCAACTCCGCTTGGAACTCCCTCCGTTCCGTTCGCTCTGCTCTCTGCACTCGTCCCTCTATAAACAGCTATAAACAGAGGGACAGTTTTTTCTAATTACTTCCATCGTTACTATTCTTTTTGATTAGTTTGCCCTCCGCGATGTCTGTAAAGCCCCTCCATAGAGGGAGGGGTTGGGGTGGGTCTCCCTTCAATTTATCAAGATTTCCTCCGCCTCCCCAAAGCCATCGTAGCCCGAGGTGATGACGCGGTCGCCAGGCTGCAGGCCATCGATGACCTCGTAGTAGAGCGGGTT
>JAZRGF010000430.1:0-2734 GCA_045644005.1 Bacteroidaceae bacterium
TATCTTTTTTGGTGCTCCTTTTGGTCTTAACTTTACAAACCACAATTCCTATATCCACGTAGGTTCAGGTACCGGTACACGTTACTTGTCTATGGGTTGTGGTACAACTGCTCCCAACCAGGTGAAATGGGAGAAAGGTAACGGCAATGATGGTGGTTGTTTGCTTACATTTAATGCTGTAAGTAATGGTACAACTACTTATGCTGCCCAAATTGCTGCTGCTGATATGATGATTGCTGCAAGTAAAAAGTATGTTTCATTTGGCGTATATACCATCAACAACATTTTCAACGGCCGTGGTTCAATGGCTTATGGAACATACAGTGGCAGCGAATATTTCGGTCTCAGCAATATTACTTTGAGCGGTTATACCGATAGAAGCGTAACTGTAGAGAATGATGCAAATAAATATTGGTGTATAGCACAGACCGACAAAGGTATGTATATCTACAACATTGGCAAAGGCGTATTCTTGCAGAACCGCACAGGTGATGTTGCTACTTGCTCACAGGATGTTGCTAGAGGTTATTCACTCGAGGAAAGAACTAATGGAGGTAATAGCTATGTAAGCATAAAGAACGGTGATTATTATTTGACTTATTCTCCGGGTTGGTACCCAGGTCAAGGTCAGGTGCGTTGGTTGACTGATAATGAGGAGGCTGCAACGTTGCTTACTTTGACAAGTGTAAGTTTTGCAAATTATGTAAACGAGTTGATGAAACTTGATGCTATTATTGATGCATACGAAAATCCTCATACACTCAATGTAACAGAAGCCGGTTGGGCAACATTGTATCTTGGTTATAATGCTCAAATTCCTGGATTCACTGGTGAAGATGCAGGTGCTTATATTGTAACAGGTACAAAAGAAGGCGATTGGCTCAACTTGGTTAAGGTTGAGGGTGTTCTCCCTGCAAATACCGGTATCATTGTTAAGGCTGATGAGGGTGGCTATGCATTTAACTACGCTCCAGAAGCAACAGCAAATGTTGAGGGTAACCTTCTTGAGGGTTCTGTTGTTGCAGAGACTGTTTCTGGCGATGCTTATGTTCTTGGTTACGCCGAAGGTTCAACAGATGTCGTTTTTGCAAAGGCGAAGTTGACTGACGGTTCATTCTTGAACAACGCCAACAAGGCATACTTGCCTGCAACTGCACTGACAACAGGTTCTGATGCCCCATACTACAGTTTCCGTTTGGGTGAGGGCACAACAGGCATCGAAGGTGTAGAGGTTGAGAACGAGGTGAAAGCTATCTTCGACCTTACAGGCCGCCGTGTAGAGGAGATTACAGCTCCCGGTATTTACATTGTAAACGGTAAGAAAGTGCTGGTTAAGTGAGTAAAACACAAGCTCGCTTGATGTTTTGCAACGAACGTAAAGCAGTTCACGCGAAGCGTAGCGGTTTTGGTGAAGTAAATTGCCTCACCCTAACCCTCTCCCAAGGAGAGGGAACTGAAGCCCCACCTAATCACTCCCTGAGGGGAGAAATTTAAAGGGACCAATATTAAAGAGTAATAACTTTCCACTTAATTAAATAGAGTGAATTAGAAAAGTCCTCCAAACTCTCCCCATTATGGGGGAGACGGAGGGGGCCTCTTATAAGACATATGAAGAAGAATTATGTATCACCTCTTGCAGTAGAGGTAAGCGTAGCAGCTGAGTCAATGCTTGCAGCATCAGTTAGAATTAGTGACACAACAGTAGATACCTCAAACGGCGGTCAGCTCGGTGGCAACGCCCGCGGTGAGTGGGGTAATCTTTGGAATTAAAGTGTAATAAATGCCCTCTATGGGCTGTTGAAAATGTTATAGTGGATTTTTTCATTATATACTTGATTTAGTTATTAAGGCTGTGTCGTGAGACACAGCCTTGAGTGCTTGTAAATAATAAAAATAATTTATACTAACCTAATTTGTTTTACCTATGAAGAAAATTTTCTCCATTCTGTTGGCGGCATTGTGTCTTTCGACACAGGCTTATGCCGACAAGGTGACTGCTTCGACAACTTTGCCACAGAACGGCAAACCGGAGCATGTTTACACTATGGTGAGTGGTAATGGTGCTTATGTAAGCCCAACTACTACTCCGGTTGAGGGTGATGCCGCTAACGGCCTCTTCGCATTCTATGCGGTGGATGGCGTTGACGGTGCATACTACATCTACAGCCATAATGCAAAGCAGTGGCTGAGCTATGACAAGAAGGCAAGCTATCCTACGGGCGCCAGCTTTATTAAGATGAGCGACAGCAAGGTTGAGGGTACTTACTTCAAGGTCGAGAATTATGCCGACGATTTCTATCAGATTTCGCCTTACACCACAGACGGTAATGCACAGGCTATCTACCTGAATTACTTTGGTGGCGTGGCTGCTTGCTCTGGCAAGACACTTGGTCTTTGGACTGATAACGGTTCAAAGGATGGTGGTAGCCGCTATACTTTCACTGAGTATGTGATTGCCGAGCGCACTTACACAATCACTGTCCCCGAGGGTGTTACATTGGAGATTGGCGGCAAAGAGTATGCCGATGGCTCTACAATCACCGTTGAGGGTTCGGTTGACAAGGGTACTATCACAGTATCGGCTCCCGAGGGTAAGTTTGCCGTTGTATCGGTGAACGATGTAGAGAACACTATCACTGTAAACGTGGCTACATTGCCTGTTCTCCCTGCAGTTGAGAAGTATGAGAATGCTTGGGTTTATCCAAAACAGCAGGATAATGTGGGTGTTGCGAAT
>JAZRGF010000431.1:0-16548 GCA_045644005.1 Bacteroidaceae bacterium
ATCTTTTTTTCACTTTTAATATATTTTTCCAAACAGCAACACACTTTTCTCTACACAAGCATACGCAATATTTAAACATCAAATAGGGTATTTTATGAAACCGTAATTAGAAAAGATAAAAAAAAGCATTATCTTCGCAAAGAAATAAAGAGTACGGCACAACATAAAAAGCAAGAACGTGAAAACAACAAGAACACTCTGTTTCCTTTTACTGTTCCTTCCCTTGACCCTGATGGCTCAAGGAGGGGAAAGCGCGTTCAACTTCCTGCGTCTCCCCTACTCTTCACACGTTGCTGCATTGGGTGGAAGCAACATTTCAGCCATTGATGACGACCTGTCACTCTCAATGCACAACCCCGCACTGCTGATAAACACATCGGACAAGACACTTGACCTCTCATTCATGACATACATGAGCGGGAGCAAGGTAGCCGGCGCCGCTTTCAACAAGATGTTTGGCGAGCGCTCTGCCGGTGCTGTCGCCGCACGATATGTCGACTATGGCAAGTTTGACGGCTACACCCCCGACAACATCTTCACAGGCACGTTCCGTGCAATGGACATTGAGCTGGACTTCATATACTGCTATCTGTTGAGCGAACGTTGGAGCGGTGGCGTTGCCGGCAAGTTCATCTATTCACAATACGAAAGTCTCAATTCACTTGCCATTGGAGTAGACCTGGGCCTGAACTACTACAACCCCGAGACCGACTTCTCGGCCTCGCTCACATTCAAGAACCTCGGCGGTCAGGTAAAGACTTTTGAGGAGAAACATGAGATAATGCCGATAGACATACAGTTGGGCTTTACCAAGCGTCTTGCCCATGCTCCAATTCTGCTATCGGCAACCCTCACCGACCTACACCGTTGGAAAACGGCAGACTTCTACAATGCCGACGGCAGCAAGGACAATTTCGGCGAACTGCTCCTCAAGCACCTCACTCTTGGCGCAGACGTTCTCATTGGCAACAACTTTTATGCCTCTGTAGGTTACAACTACCGCATGAGCCGCGAGCTCTCTACGGGCAAAGGACTTGCCGGTTTCAGCCTTGGTGCGGGACTACATATAAACAAGGTAAAGTTCGGTGCATCCTATAGCAAGCTGCACATTTCATCATCTTCCTTGCTCTTCAATATCGCATATTCACTATAACACAAATAAAAACAAATAATGAAAAAGATAATAATAGCAATAGACGGGTTTTCGTCGTGCGGAAAAAGCACAATGGCAAAGGCTCTCGCGCGCAATGTCGGTTACCTCTACTTTGACAGTGGCGCCATGTACCGTGCCGTTGCGCTCTACTGCATGCAGAATGGGCTTATCGACAACGGCAAGATAGACACCGACACACTACGCGACAAGATGAGCGACATACACATTACCTTTGAAGCCGACCCCGAGACAAAGAACTCGCTGACGATGCTCAACGGAGTCAACGTAGAGCACGAAATACGTTCGCTCGAGGTTTCACAGGTCGTGAGCCAGGTTGCAGCTCTCGAGTTCGTGCGTAGCGAAATGATTGGCCAACAACGCGCCATGGGCGAGAAAAAGGGCATTGTAATGGACGGACGTGACATTGGCACAACCGTGTTCCCTAATGCAGAGATGAAGGTCTTTGTAACAGCATCGGGCGAGGTGCGCGCACAGCGCCGTTACGACGAGCTCAAGGCACGTGGCGACAACCCCGACTTCCAGGAGATACTTGACAACGTGCTACAGCGCGACCACATAGACCAGACACGCGAGGTAAGCCCGCTAAAGCAGGCCGACGACGCACTGCTCCTTGACAACAGCAACCTCACACGCGAGGAGCAGATGGAGTGGCTCATTGAGAAATTCAACAATATCACAAAGTAATGCTCAAGATAGAGATAGACGAACATTCAGGATTCTGCTTCGGCGTGACGACAGCTATCAAGAAGGCCGAAGAGGAGCTGCAGAAGGGCGAGACACTCTACTGTCTTGGCGACATTGTGCACAACAGCATAGAGTGCGACAGGCTCGAGAAACTTGGTCTCATCACCATCAACCACGAGGGGTTCGCCAAGCTGCACGATGCCAAAGTACTGCTAAGGGCCCACGGTGAGCCGCCGGCAACATACGAGACAGCTCGCTGCAACAATCTGGAGATCATTGACGCCACCTGCCCGGTAGTGCTTAAACTGCAGCAACGCATCAAAAAGAAGTGGCAGGAGAAGGCGGCCGAGGATAGCCAGATAATCATCTACGGCCAAGCCGGACATGCCGAGGTACTCGGCCTTGTGGGACAGACCCACGGCACGGCAACTGTCATTGAAAAGAGCTCACAGATTGACGGGATAGCAAAAGACAAGGACACATATATCTACTCACAGACAACCAAGTCACTCGAAGGCTACAGACAGATTGTCCGCGAGATAAAGGCACACGTCAACGAAGAGAGAGTATGCGAATCGTTCAACACAGTGTGCGGACAGGTTGCAAACCGCCTCGACGGCATAGGCAATTTCGCAAAGTCACACGAACTGATATTCTTTGTCTGCGGCAAGAAGAGTTCCAACGGACGCATACTATTCGACGAGTGCAAGAAGATGAACCCCAACTCCTACCAGGTCGAAGGCCCCGAGGACCTCGACCTTGCGCTGACCAAAGGCGTGGAATCGATAGGCATCTGCGGTGCTACCTCCACCCCAAAGTGGCTGATGGAGAGTTGCAAACAGGCAATAATCAACTATAATAACCTATAATAATATGAAAAACAAAATCCAATGCGTCGGCATTTTGACATCGGGAGGTGACGCCCCCGGCATGAATGCAGCAATCCGCGCCGTCACACGCGCCTGCATTTATCACGGCATTACAGTAAAGGCCATCTATCGTGGTTACAAAGGCCTCATGACAGGCGAAATCAAGGAGTTCAAGACCGAGAACGTAAGTAACATCATCCAGCGTGGCGGTACAATCCTCAAGACAAGCCGTTGCGACGAGTTCAAGACCGAGGAGGGCCGTGCAAAGGCATATGAGACCTTGCAGAAGGAGGGTATCAACGCACTTGTTGTGATTGGCGGCGACGGCTCAATCACAGGTGCATATAACCTCGCACGCGAGTTCGACATCCCATGTATAGCACTGCCCGGCACCATTGACAATGACCTCTATGGCACCGACACCACCATCGGTTACGACACCGCCCTGAACACCATTATGGAGTGCGTCGACAAAATCCGCGACACAGCATCGTCACACGAGCGTCTTTTCATTGTTGAGGTAATGGGACGCGATGCAGGCTTCCTTGCTCTCAACGGAACAATCGCTACCGGCGCCGAGGCATGCGTGCTCCCCGAGATTGACCCCGAGTTCGAGAAAATCAACCAGTTCATCGCCAACGGTCTGCGCCGTACAAAGAGCAGCAGTATCGTTCTTTTTGCCGAGGGTCGCGAGAAGGACTACAACATCATGGAGGTTGCCGATGGCATGCGCCAGCGCTTCCCCGAACTCGACGTACGCGTCTCAATCCTTGGATACCTGCAGCGTGGCGGTAGCCCCACAGCCAACGACCGCATCCTCGCAAGCCGCCTTGGCGTGGCAGCTGTCGACGCATTGCTCGAGGGCCAGCGCAACGTAATGGTAGGCCTCAAGAACAACGAGATTGTATACATCCCATTCACAAAAGCCATCAAGGACGACAAACCCCTTGACCGCGACACCGTACGCGCACAGGAAATCCTTGCATCGTAACAAATTGTGATACACACCGTAAATAATAAAGGAGAGCAACCGCTCTCCTTTATTTGTATATTACTGCATCCATCACCACATCATGCGGTTCCGTGGGAATATCATCAACAATCTGTTCACTGTAGCAGACCCCGATCTTCAATGCCCTGCTACCGCTTTGCGAAAGATATCTGTCATAAAAGCCTTTGCCACGCCCCATGCGTGCGCCATGAATAGTAAAAGCCACCCCCGGAACAACCATGGCATCAATTTCACAAGGATTCACCGGCACACCGGCCTGTGGTTCATTGATACCATAAGCACCTGTTGCCATTGCCGCCTTGTCATAATGATAGAAGTTCATCGCCTCACCCTCCACACGCGGCAGCACCACCGTCAGTTCTTGCGCCAGGCGTTCCACCAACGGCCACAGCTGCGGCTCATCGGCAAGCGGCGAAAAGAGCGCCACCACCTTACCTCCACTCACGGCAATATAGCGCTCCAGTTCACCACACATGGCCATTGAGCGCTCCTGCGCCTCTTCCTTACCAATCTGGGCCATCCTTGCACGCACGGCACGGCGCAACTGCTTCTTATCCTCGTTTCCCATCTTCCAGCTTATCAAAGTAATCAAGCACCTTACCGGCTGCCGCAAAAGAGGTCATTCCACCCTGCAACAACAGCTGTTCATAACGCGAAAGGAGCTCCCCCATTCCCGGTGCATTGTAGAAACGGGCCTTCAGCTGCTCCTCCACAGCCTCGTACATCCAGTATTTCTGTTGACAGAGACGTCGTTCATCAAAACAACCGTTGGATTTCACATGGGCAACATACTCCTCAATCATCGCCCACACCTTGTCAATGTCTAAATCAAAGAAACCCGAATATGTCTGCACCTTGGGGCGGCGTCCGCTTGCAGGCATGGGAAACAGTTGCAATGCATTCCTGTAGTGCACGGCGGCACGGCGTGCCTCCTCGGCATTGTCACCATCGGCCTTGTTTATCACAATGCCGTCGGCCATTTCCATAATACCGCGCTTTATGCCCTGCAGTTCATCACCCGCACCGGCAATCTGTATGAGCAGGAAAAAATCTACCATTGAGTAGACCGCTGTCTCGCTCTGCCCCACTCCCACTGTCTCAACGAATATATTGTCATAACCCGCAGCCTCGCACAATATGATGGTCTCGCGCGTCTTTCGCGCCACGCCACCCAATGAACCGGCCGACGCGCTTGGGCGTATGAAAGCACGCGGGTGTGCCGCCAAGCGTTCCATCCTTGTCTTGTCGCCCATGATGCTGCCCTTGCTGCGTTCGCTGCTTGGGTCAACGGCCAAAACGGCCAACTTCCCCGTACTTTTCGAAAGGAGATACATACCAAAGGCGTCAATCGACGTACTCTTTCCGGCGCCGGGCACACCTGTTATTCCTATGCGCAACGACTTGCCAGAGTATGGCAGACACCTCTCCACCACCTCCTGCGCCATAGTCTGATGCTCGGGCAACATACTCTCAAGCAGCGTCACCGCACGGCTTAGCACCGTCACGTCGCCACGCAGAATACCATTGACATAATCATCGGCCGTCAACTGCGCCGCCCTCTTGCGCTTCATTGTAGAGAGATAAGGATTTACCGACCCCATAACCTCCACGCCATCGTTCACCTTCAGCCCCTTATAGGCTTCATTGTTTTCGGGATGTTCCATAAAGTTTACTTTCGTCACTTGCGAAGATAGCAAATAAGACGTGTAAAAACAACAGAGCCGCCCAAAAAGGCGGCTCTGCAAGTCAAAGAGTTATGTTTATCGACTTATTTCAAAGCAAAGCTATTGTTCATGTACATACGAGCCAACTCAAGACCCTGTGCATCCAAAGCAATGTCCATAACATCACCGTTCATAAGGAAGAGCTGAGCATTGTTGCCGTCAACAAGCTTCATGAGCTGTGTAGTCTGGTTGTTGTACTCTGCGCTCCACACCTGTGTCTCCTCATTGAACAAGAGATTCATTGACTCACCGTTGCTTGAGAGCTTGTAACCGTTCTCCATAGCTGTAATCTCAACATCCTGTCCCTGGCTGTTCTTTACAACCTTTGTCTCACCGGCATTTGCAATAGCTGTCTTGCCGGTCCAGAACTCGATTGAGTTGAACACAAGAGCGTCTACAAATATTGAAACCTGATAAACAGGAACGATATGCATAGCCAAGAAAAGAAGCTCGTTTACAAATTTGTTGCCAATACCCTCATTCCATGCCTTAATTTTGTTGGTCAAACGGAAAGAACCGATACATGAAGAGAACAACACAGTTGCACAAAGCAACAAAACCGAAAGTCTAAATGTCTTTTTCATAATGATATGATTTAGGTTAGTAATTTCAACGACCGGGCTCCCCTGTCGCCACATGCCGCAAAATTATCATTTTTTTATTAAAAAAAACTTTTTTTACACTTTTTTTCGCCATTCACGCAAAAAAAGTTTCTTTTAATACATCACACCATATTAAATAAGGGATTCCCGCCCGGGAACCCCTTATCCAAAACAAGAACTGCTCCTATTAGAGCACGCCATTCACAACAAGCGCCTTCACCAATGAGTAGAATTTCTCTACTGTAGGAATCTCCACACGCTCTGTCGGTGAGTGAGGCGACATCAATGTGGGACCAAATGATACCATATCCATCTTTGGATAGTTTGTAGAGATGATACCGCACTCCAAACCAGCATGGATAACACGTACATCGGGCTGTTTGCCGAACATATCATTGTATGCACTCTTCAATGCCGCCAACAATGGAGAGTTCACGTTTGGCTGCCAGCCGCTGTAACCGCCGCTGAGTTCAACCTTCATGCCCGCCATAGCAAAACAGCTCGAGAGCTGCAGGGCAAGGAACTCCTTCATTGTATCGCAAGAGCTGCGTGCGAGGATGTTGATTTCGGCCTTGCCCTCACCAATCTTCACGATAGAGAGGTTGCTTGATGTCTCAACCGTGTCGGGTATTGTGGGTATGAAACGCAATACGCCGTCGTGGCAAGCGAGAATAACATCTACAAGGTTATCCTGAATCTCCTGTGGAACAACAGTCTCGGGCATCTCGGTCTCGCTCACAGTAATTGTGATACCCTCCTCAATTGTAGCATACTCGCTGTTGTAGAGAGCCTCGTACTTTGCAGCAATCTCCTTGAGTTCATCGATAGCCTCCTCGGGCAATGTGAGCACAACCTCACAGCTTGCAGGGATGGCATTGCGCATGTTACCACCGTTCCAGCTTGCAAGTACCACAGCAAGCTCGTCCATAGCCTCGCGCACGAAACGTGCCATCAGCTTGTTTGCGTTGCCGCGGCCTGCATTGATTTCAAGTCCCGAGTGACCGCCACGCAAGCCCTTGAGCTGAACGCGCACTGCAACGTCGGCATCATCGCTCTCCTCTTCCATGAACTCCATGGAAGCCGAAATGTCAAGACCGCCGGCACAACCTATGTAGAGAACACCCTCCTCCTCTGAGTCAAGGTTCAACAGCAACTCACCCTCAAGTTCACCGCCCTTGAGACCGAAAGCACCGAACATGCCAGTCTCCTCATCGGCAGTAATGAGCGCCTCGAGTGGACCGTGCTGAAGTGAAGAATCCTCCATGATAGCCATGATTGCAGCCACACCAAGACCGTTGTCGGCACCGAGTGTAGTGTTGTCGGCATAGAGCCAGTCACCCTTTACAACAGTTGTGATAGGGTCATTCTCAAAATCGTGCTTACTGTCTGGAGTCTTCTGTGGCACCATGTCCATGTGTGCCTGAAGGATAATACCCTTACGGTTCTCAAGACCCGGAGTAGCAGGCTTGCGCATGATGATGTTGCCGGCCTCGTCCTGCCATGTCTCTACATTGATGCTCTTACCGAAGTCGAGCAGATATTTCTGAATCTTCTCAAGATGTCCCGATGGGCGAGGCACCTGTGTCAACGCCTCAAAGTGCTTCCACACTTCGCGTGGCTGTAAATCCTTAATTGTTATTGCCATAATGTAAAATGTTAATTATTGATATTTTAGTTTATCTTTTTTCTTTTCATCCCTCTCAACTGCAATGCTGCAATGCCATAAAGTCCCAAGATGGCAACAAGCAGTGTCTGCGTGCTATGCACTATCAACGCAAAAACCTGTGCATCGGTTGTCGAAACGCCATAAAGCACCATAATGCTTATTATGGCAAAATGCCATGGGCCTGCGCCATTTGGAGTAGGCACCACAACCGCGATGCTTCCGCCCACAAACAACAACAGCCCGGCAGCCACAGACAGCCCGCTGCTGAACCCGAAGCAGAAGAAACAGAGATAGAACTGCATGAAGTAGCAGAACCATATCCCCACCGTCTCAACAACGAACAGCCAACCATTCTTCATCTTTTTCAAAGAGAGAAGCCCCTCCATGAAACGTGCCGCAAATGACCTTATCTTCTGCCATATTGACAACTTGCGCAAAAAGAAGAACAGCAACACCACAATGGCCACCATCGACAGCAGTGAAATCACCAGGCCGTGGGGGGTAGACAATATTGCACCGCCAGGCAACCTGAATCCCGCCTCACCGATGAACTCCACAAACACCTGCCACTGCAATGCTACAGCCAAAAGTGTTATGAGCACCACCATCAGCGTATCAATCATCCTCTCCATCACCAACGTGCCCAGTGCGTGTGCAAAAGGCACGCGCTCATGCCTCTCCAGTATCACGCAACGCGACACCTCGCCCACACGCGGCAGCACCAGGTTGGCAGCATATGCCACATAGACCGAATCGACACAGGTAGCCGCCGACGGGTTGTACCCCAAAGGAGCAAGCGTAAGCCTCCAGCGCCACCCCCTTACCACATGGCTCATTATACCAAAGACCACCGTCACGGCAAACCACCACAGGTTCATCCCCATGAGTTCGCTCCAAAGCAGTGAAAAGTCAAAATCATCGTATACCATGTACAGGATAAGAGCACCCAGCACAATAGGCAACACCGTTTTTAACGTATAATTTAAAATCTTTTTCACAACTTTTGGAGTGTTTTTAATAGTTTTGGTTAACTTTGCAACATTGCGTAGGCACCAAACGGCGCAAGCATTTTCGCAAAGATAAAATAATTATTGAAGAAAAACTGCTTTTTTAAGCATTATTAAATAAAAAAGCGACAGGCGATGAAGGAAGTAACGGCAAAAAAAAGATTAGGACAACATTTTCTCATAGACTTGTCCATTGCAAAGAGAATTGCTGACACCGTTGATGTATGCCCCGGCATTCCCATCCTGGAGGTAGGTCCCGGTATGGGTGTCCTCACCCGCTTCCTGCTCGAGAAGCAGCACCCGCTGAAGGTTGTGGAAATTGACGAGGAGTCTGTCACCTATCTGTGCGCCAACCTCCCACAACTGCAGGAGGAGAACATCATCCCCGACGATTTCCTCAAGATGCACCTCGACCGTCTCTTTGCAGGCGAACAATTCATGCTCATAGGCAATTATCCATATAACATATCGAGCCAGATATTCTTCAAGATGCTCGACTACAAGGAGTTCATCCCCTACTGCAGCGGAATGATACAGAAAGAGGTAGGCGAACGCCTTGCTGCCAAGCCCGGTACAAAGGCCTACGGCATACTAAGCATCTTCATACAGCTGTGGTACGATGTGGAATACCTTTTCACTGTCGACGAGAACGTATTCTCGCCACCGCCAAAGGTAAAGAGCGCCGTGGTGCTCATGAAACGCAACGCACGCACATCGCTTGATTGTGACGAAGAACTTTTCCGCAAGATTGTGAAAGGCACCTTCAACCAGCGACGCAAGAAACTGCGCAACTCAATACAGCAGATTGTGGGCAAGGAGTCGGCGCTGCTCAGCGACCCCATCCTCGACAAGCGCCCCGAGCAGCTGTCGCTGGGGGACTTCATTGAACTCACAAACAAAGTAGAACAGGATTTGGCATAAAAGCAGAGATTTATGACACAGGAATTCATCAACCATATAAAGGAGCTGATAGAGAAGAAGGACTCCGTGCTGTTGCAGGACACCGTTGCAAGGCTGCACCCTGCCGACATTGCCGAGATTTGCCTTGAGCTCACCACCGAGCAGGCACGTTTCCTCTACCGCCAGCTCGACAACGAGACAGCCGCCGACGCCCTCATTGAGATGGACGAAGACCTGCGTAACGATCTTCTTGAAGAACTCCCCTCCGAAGCCATTGCACAGCGTTTCGTCAACTACATGGACACCGATGATGCCGTGGAGATTATCCGCGACATGGACGAGGAGAAGCAGGAAGAGGTCCTCTCGAGCATCCAGGACATTGAGCTTGCCGGTGACATTGTCGACCTTCTGCAGTATGACGAGGACACCGCCGGTGGTCTCATGAGTACCGAAATGGTTGTCGTTAACGGCAACTGGAGTATGCCCGAGTGCCTAAAGGAGATGCGACAGCAAGCCGAGGAGCTCGATGACATCTACTACATATACGTCGTTGACGACGACGAACGCCTTTGCGGTCTCTTCCCGCTAAAAAAGATGATTACCAGCCCATCCGTGTCAAAGGTAAAACATGTGATGGACACACAAATCATCAGCGTCGATGTTGACACACCCATTGACGAGGTTACAATGCTCATTGAGAAGTATAACCTTGTGGCCATCCCCGTTGTCGACAAAATCAACCGCCTTGTGGGACAGATTACCGTCGACGACATCATGGACGAGGTACGCGAGCAGACCGAGCACGACCAACAGCTTACCGCCGGTCTTACCCAGGATGTGGAAACCGGTGACAGCGTCTTCCTGCAAACCAAGGCACGCCTGCCATGGCTCATCATAGGAATGCTTGGAGGTATCGGCTCCTCCATCCTGCTCAACTGCTTTACAACCACACTGGGCAGCCACCCCGAGATGGCACTCTTCATCCCCCTTCTTGCCGGCATGGGAGGTAACGTGGGTACCCAGTCATCGGCCATTGCCGTGCAGGGACTTGCCAACAACTCACTCAACTCCAACCACATGTTCAGACACATAGTAAAAGAGATGGTTGTGGCAATAATCAACGCCACCATACTGTCGCTCATGGTATATGTGTACAACTTCTTCATCTACGGCCCTACAGACATTGTGAGCCTTGCCGTTCCGCTCAGTCTTTTTGTAGTAGTGCTCTTTGCATCGGGATTCGGCACACTAATCCCCATGGTGCTCGAGAGGATTGACATAAACCCGGCTGTTGCAACAGGACCGTTCATCCAGATTATAAACGACCTCAGCGGTATGACCTTCTACATGATAATTTCAATGATACTTAGTAAAATAATGCTATGACACAAATGACAAGAAAGAACCTTATAACAACAATTGCCGCCATTGCGGCATTGTTGTTTTTTACCCCTTGCACAGCAAAAGCCCAGATACAGGATTTCAAAGCATGGCTCAAAGCCCCGCAAGGAGAGCTCACGACCCAACGCTTTGCCAATGAAAAGCTAGACAAGAGCGACTGCGACGAGGCCGCATACCTTGTAGACTCGCTATGGCTCAAGAAGAGCGCCGAAGAACTTGGCCGCCAGTGGAAAAGACTCACCATTGCCAACGACTCAATAAAGCTTGCATGCGCCTGCCGCGTGTTCGGCATTACACCGCAGGACGGCCGTAGCCTCTACATCTCCATGCACGGTGGCGGAGAGTGCCCCAAGGAGGTCAATGACGAGCAGTGGATGAACCAGATATACCTGTACGAGCCATTCGAAGGAGTATATGTGGCACCACGCGCACCATGGAACACATCGGACCTGTGGCATCGAAAGGGACTCGACGAACTGCTCGAGGACGTAATAAGGGCATGCGTTGTCTTTGAAGGCGTCAACCCCAACAAAGTCTACCTGCTTGGGTACTCGGCCGGCGGCGACGGCGTGTGGCGCCTTGCTCCCCGCATGGCCGACAAATGGGCTGCCGCATCAATGATGGCCGGCCACCCCGGCGAGGCCTCACAGGTGAACCTCATGAACACCCCATACATGATTTGGATGGGCGAGAACGACCACTACTACAACCGCAACACATTAGCAAAGGAGAAGGCCCGGGTAATGGACTCGCTCGCCGCGGCACACCCCGGCAAGTACATCCACAGCAACAACATCATCAAGGACAAAGGACATTGGATGGACCGTGTAGACACCGCCGCAATAGGTTGGATGGCACAGTACCGCCGCAACCCCTACCCCAAGCAGATTGTATGGCGCCAGGAACTTGTAACACGCGAGCATTTCTACTGGCTCACAGCCCCTGCCAACGAGGTCGAGCAGGGAAAGACCGTAATTGCAGCCATTGAAGGCAATACAATAAATATTGAGCAGTGCGACTACAGCAAGCTCACCATCTACCTCAACGACCACCTTGTCAACCTTGACAAAAAGGTGACCATACGCCACAAGGGCAAGAAGATAGCACGCATAAAGCCACGCCGCACCATTGCCAACCTGCACCGCAGCCTTAACCTGCGCGGCGACCGCAGCTATGCCTTCCCATGCATCATTGATGTAGAAATGAAGTAAGGGCAAAAGCACATAAAGAACAAAAAGGCACACAAAAGCCTTTTTTTCTCCAAAATTTAAACCAATTCTTAAAATATACATTATATTTGCAGAAACTGCAGAAAGACATTGGGGCTTTCCGTTGCACAAATGGAAAGCCGCTTTGTTTTTTGCGTTGTATTTTATAAACCCAAAATAAAAAGAAATGAGCGAAAGTATCAAATCGGATGTACAGCCACAGGAGCTGAACATCGCGAGTACTCCTGATGAGGCTGTCAATGCCGCTACGACTGAGTTTACAGAGCAGAACAGCATCAACGAGGAGACTCCACAAGTGCCAACAGAAGATGCAACAAGTGAAACAGAAGTAGCAAAGCCCGCAAGCCGTCAGGAAATCATCGAGCGCCTGCAGGCTATTGCCCAGAGCGACGATGCGCTCAACAGCAAGGCCGAGGTCGAGGCGCTGAAGGTGCAGTTCTACCGCACACGCACTGCCGAGATTGAGGCAGCACTCAAGGAACATGTTGCACAGGGTGGCGAAGAGGCACTCTTCATTCCACAGCCCGACGAGCTTGAGGAAGCCTTCAAGCAGAGCCTCGGCATAATAAAAGCAAAGCGCAATGCATGGATGGAAGCACAGGAGAAAGAGATGCAGGAGAACCTTGAGAAGAAACAGCAGTTGCCCGAACAGTTGCAGGCTCTTGTAGAGAAAGCAGCACAGGGCACCCCCGAGGTCAATGAATTCCGCGCGCTCCAGGCAGCATGGAAAGAGATAAAGAACGTACCACAGAGCCAGGTTGCCACACTGTGGAAGCAGTACCAGCTACTTGGCGAGCAGTTCTATGACGTACTCAAGATAAACAGCGAATTCCGCGAGTACGACTTCAAGAAGAACCTCGAGACCAAGACAATGCTCTGTGCACAGGCCGAGGCGCTTGCCCAGGAGGCCGATGTCATTGCAGCCTTCCGCCAGTTGCAACAGCTGCACAACGAGTACCGCGAGACAGGCCCCGTAGCCCCCGACTTGCGCGAAGAGGTGTGGAACCGTTTCAAAGCAGCATCCACAATCGTCAACCGCCGTCACCAGGAGCACTTTGAGGCAAAGAAAGAGAAGGAGCAGGAGAACCTTGACAAGAAGACAGCCATATGCGAGCAGATTGAACAGATGGACTTTGCCGCACTCACCACATACCAGGCATGGAACACAGCCACACAGCAGATTCTTGACCTGCAGGCAGCATGGAAAGAGATTGGCTTTGCCCCACAGAAGATGAACGTAAAGATCTTTGAACGTTTCCGCGCAGCATGCGACCACTTCTTTGTAGAGAAGAGCGAGTTCTTCAAAGAGGCAAAGAGCACACTCGCCAAGAACCTCGAACACAAGAAAGCACTCTGCGAACAGGCCGAGGCACTCAAGGACAGCGAGGATTGGAAAGCCACAGCCGACAAGCTCACCAAACTGCAGAAAGAGTGGAAAGAGACCGGCGCAGTAGCACAGAAATACTCCGAAGCATTGTGGAAGCGCTTTGTCACAGCCTGCGACTACTTCTTCGAGCGCCGCAACGCCGCCACATCGTCACAGCGTAGCGTGGAGCAGGAGAACCTCAAGCTCAAGCGTGCCGTCATTGAGAAAATCAAAGCCATAGACACCACCCTCCCCGCCGCCGAGCAGACAAAGCAGCTGCAGGCACTTGCACAGGAGTGGAACAGCATAGGCTTTGTACCATTCAAGGAGAAAGACAAGCTCTACAAGGAGTACCGCGAGGCAACAAACGCAATCTACGACAAACTCCACACCAGCGCCAACGAGCGCAAGCTCGCCAACTTCCGCAACAACATGGGCAAAGGCGGTAACAGCCTGCAGCGCGAGCGCGACCACCTCATCCGCCAGTACGAGGCCATGAAGAGCGAGATTGCCACCTACGAGAACAACATAGGCTTCCTCAGCGTATCGAACAAGAAAGGCGCAAGCCTTGTCCACGTTATGCGCCAAAAGGTAGAGAAGCTCAAGCAGGATGCACAGGTAATCCTTGAGAAGATTCACCTCGTAGAAGACGAAATAGAAAAAGAGGCAAAGTAAGAGAGTTATAGCTCGTATAAACATCCGCTCTACGCAGTCACTGACCGCGTGGTGCGGTTATTTAATAGTGCATTTTCTATAAAAAGGTGCGTTTTCCCATTAAATTGAGCCTCAAAAAGGTGCGTTTTCCTAAAAACGGACCATTTTCCATTGAGCAATTGTTTTTCAATTTGACGATACCGAATATTCGTCTTATTTTTGCGGGGTTAACAGAATGACCTTAAAAAGATTCCGCTTATGAACACTATATGGATTGTGATGCCCATTCTCATTGTGTTGATGTTCCTCCTGGGCATTGGCCTTGACAGGGAGGCGTTTACCAATGTGGCAAGAAATCCCAAGGCCGTGGCCGTGGGGCTTGTGGGGCAGATTGTTCTGCTGCCGCTCATTGCGTTTGCCATTGCATGCGCATTGAAGTTGCCACCGATATACTTTATGGGTCTTGTATTGGTGGCGTGTTGCCCGGGTGGCAGTTCGTCCAATGTCTTTTCCATGCTTGCCAAGGGCGATGTAGCCTTGTCTGTAACACTCACGGCGCTGAGCAGCATAATTACCCTGTTCACGTTACCGGTGATTATGGCTTTTGTCACCGATTTTGTGTCAAGCACAAACGGCATGGATATTCACTTGCCCATTGGCAAGCTGCTGGTGCAGAATATTGTGCTGCTGTTTGTGCCGTTGTTGGCCGGCAGCATGTTCCGCAAGATAAAGCCCCTGGCAGCAGCAAAGACAGCACGGGTACTTGGCAAGCTGGCTTTCCCCGCGCTGATGACGCTTGCTGCAGTGTTCTTCCTGCAATACCGCCGTGAGATTGCCGACAACTTTGCCGTGCTTGGCCTGTCGGGTGCATTGCTCATCCTGCTTGCCATGCTATGCAGCAGCGGAATGTCGCGCTTGAGCAGTTCCGGCGCTGCTGTGAGGCGTACAATTGTTATTGAGGTGGGCATGCAGAACGCGGCACAGGCCATTGCAATAGCATCGTCACCGTTCATATTCAACAGCGGCGAGATGGCACTGCCGGCAATAATATATGCCCTGCTGATGAATGTGATTCTGCTCACGTATGTCTACCTCATAAGGCGCAAGGAGTCTGCCACCGCTTAATACCCGACGAAATGAAGAAGTGGATTGAAGCAATGCGTCTGAGGACGCTGCCGGTGAGCCTTGCCGGTGTCATTTGCGGCACTGCATGCGCGTTGCTACAAGGCTCGTTCAATGCCGTAGTGGCACTATTGTGTGTGCTGTTTGCCGGACTGGCACAGATAGCCTCGAACTTCGGTAACGAGTATTACGATTACAAGAACGGCATTGACAGGAAGGGGCGCGAGGGATTCCGCCGTGGAGTCACCGAGGGCGAGATTACCCCCTTGGCAATGAAACGTGCCACGTACATGACACTGGTGCTTGCAGCAATAGTTGGTTGTTGCATGCTGTTCTTTGGTCCATGGTGGCTTGTTTTCGTGGGTGCTGCGGTTGCGCTGTTCGCATTGGGATACAGTGCCGGCCCCTACCCTCTCTCGCACCACGGACTGGGCGATGTTGCCGTAATAATTTTCTTTGGCATTGTACCTGTCACGTTCACCTGTTACCTGCAGACAGGCACGTTCGACCTCCACACCTTGCTCACCTCGCTTGCTGTGGGTTTGCTTGCTGCAAACGTGCTCATTGTAAACAACTACAGGGACATGGAGGACGACAAGGCTGTGAACAAGAACACTACTGTGGTTATCTTTGGCCGCAGGGTCATGGGATGGTGCTACATGCTTGCAGGTGTGTTGGCTATGGTTGTGATGGTTCCCGTGTGGATGAAGCTGTGCCTATGGAGTTTGCCCATTGTTGCGGTTTATCTTATACTGCATTTGAAGAACAGCATGCAACTGAAACGTACACGCGGCGCAGCCCTCAACCCCCTGCTTGGCAAAACAGCAGTGACATTATTAGTCTTTTCGCTTATGCTTTTAGTTGCAACCATAGCAATGAATAAAACATTCCATTTTCCCCTTGCAGGGTACTCCTTCTGAATTCAGGAGGAGACTATTAACAGCCATATCATTTATCTCCCTCTGCAACTTCATTGGCCTGACGGCATATATAAAACACAAGAGGGTGACCCAAAAGTAAAAAGGGTGACCCTCTTTGCTTTTTATTAGTTCAACACCTATCTTTCAGTTGGATAATAAAAAATATAGCTATTCTTTTGAAAAACAAAGGAATAGCTATTGTTTGTTTGGGAAATTTT